>NZ_QAIL01000094.1 GCF_003061025.1 Pedobacter sp. HMWF019
TGTTCTTAAAGTCTGTTTTCTTAAGCAATACTTTTACCCCATTACTTAATGTCAATGTGGTGAGCCCCAGAGTAGCATCTTTATCCTCCTTCACAATCTTTCCGCCTGAAGGTATTCCAGCAAGCAATGGCAGGGTACTTACATTATCTTTAAATGCTTCCAGTTTCTCCTCATTAACACTTTCTATCCAGCTGAGTGCCTTAGTCTCATCCGGTAAACTGGCTTTATCCTTTTCAGGCGCCATAATAATGATATCCCTATTGATATCTTTGATGTATTCTTTACTTACGGCATTGACTTCCTGAAGAGAAATTCCTGGAACAAACCGGGTAACCAATTCGTTTTCTTTCGTAATGCCAGGTGCAGCATTCTGATTTAAGAAATATTGAAGGTATTCTTTAACATACGATTCCGACTGTGTTTTATCTTTCTCCTTCACTGCAGCCTCCATACTGCTCAGGTAATTCTGTTTTGCACGATCCAATTCGGTTTGTGTAAAACCAAACAACTGTGCCCGGCGGCTCTCTCTCCAAACCGCTTTAAAACCTTTTTCCAGTTCTCCAGGTTTAGCCACAACAGAGGCCGCATACATATCCAGACCACCCAACAGATCCTGAATACCTGCGCCACCCTGCAAAAATGGTGGATCAGCCTGTCTGGACAATTCGGTATAACGTTCGTTCAGAATCTGATTAAACAGGCCTTTGATGAGCGAAGTACGATAATCCTCGGCAGTTTTCAGATCCTGTGCTTTATGCTTAATGAGCACCTGCATCACGGTAGAAGGCATCTCTTTATCTGTAACAGCCAGAAATTGATTTTTGCCTGTCAAGGGTACGGTATATTTTGTTCTTGGTTTCTCTTTTACAGGATTTTTCAGGTCAGAAAATTTGGCTTTAATGGTTTTTTCCATCTCCGCTACGTTTATATCTCCAACGACGATCAGAGCTTGTAAATTAGGCCGGTACCAGTCTTTATAATAAGCCTTAATCGTTTCAGGTTTAAAGTTCAGCAATACTTGCTCTGTTCCTATCGGAACACGGGAGGCATATCTCGAGTGGTTCAGCAGTAAGGGAAAAGTTTGTCTCTGCATTCTTTCTGAAGCACCTTTGCCTAAACGTTTTTCTTCCATGATCACACCACGCTCTTTGTTGATTTCTTCTGTCTCCAAAGTGGCCTCCTGGGCCCAATCCCGCATGATCTGGATGCCATTTTTAAGTATTTCAGGATTGTCTGTTGGCAGAGGCAACTGGTACACTGTTTCATCAAAACTGGTATAAGCATTCAGATCTGCACCAAAACGTACACCAGATTTCTGCAGGTAACTGACCAATTCGCTTTTAGGGAAATGTTTGGTCCCGTTAAAACTCATGTGCTCCATAAAATGGGCCAGGCCCTGCTGTTCATCTGTTTCCAAAATAGACCCCACTTTATTGGCCAGGTACATGACTACTCTATTCTTTGGTTCTGTATTGTGTCGTATATAATAGGTAAATCCGTTTGGCAATTTACCTGTACGTACAGCTGGATCTAAGGGCAGGTTTTGTGTGCTCACTGAACGGGCTTGGCTTGCCTTCAGCGGTTGCCTCAAAGTTTTCAGCTGCGCCTGACTGATAAAAGGCATAAATAAGCCAAATGCCACCGCAGCTATAAATAGTTTTTGTTTTTTGTAAATCATTTGTGATAATAAGTTGAGCCCTAAAGTTCTATATTTTAGCGCACATAAAGGTAGTCCCAACTAAAAAATTACGATTAGTTCGTAGATAAATCAGCGCATTTCTATAAGTATTTTCTAATTTGCTCGTAGAGCTTGTCTTTATCTGCTGGACGCAGGGCACTAGTTTCTACAACCTTACCATCTTTAACGATGAGATAACGTGGGATGCTATACCCCTTTCCATCCCAAAACTTATTCATTAAATCTTGCCTCAATAGATCTGAAGTACGTATATGCTTTCCCCGAAGATCATAGTACCGGATCATTTGCTGCCACTGCTGATCGGCCTCCGGCTTATCCATCGATATATAGAGCATTTCAATTTGATTTGCCTTCAGAAATTTCTGAAGGC
>NZ_QAIL01000095.1 GCF_003061025.1 Pedobacter sp. HMWF019
TCATTATGTTTGCCTTTAAATGCCGAATTTATAGCAGGATAATTTGTAGAAGGTATTCCTGTTCTTCGGTATAAGCTCCATGCTTCATAATTTTCCTTAAACAATGCAGTCCACATATCCCACCATATTCTTTCCTTAGTATTGTCAAACTTACCTTTGCCAGCGAGATAGGTTTGGGCATCGGCATCCGGAACTCCATTGTCTTTCATTGAAATCATTACAGCTTTATTATAAGCACTTTCGGCAGTCATTCCTACATTATATCCCAGCATTGCCGCTTCGGCAAAAATATAATAGGTCTCACATGATTTGTAGAATGGTGTATATCCTGACGGATTATTCATATAATATTCCCCTATCCAGGAAACAGATCTTAACACAGCCGGGCCCGAAGGCAGACCATTTTGATAACCAACATACGTTCCTGTATTCGCTTTTTGTGCTACAGCGGCAATTCGCGGATCTTTTACCTCATTTAAGTAGTCAATAAAAATATCGAACATTCCCCAGTTGTCAATTCGTTTACCATTAATTCCTGATTTGTACCAGGGTTCCATATAAGGCAAATTTCCAGGCCAGTATAAGTAACAATTCTCTGCATTTGTTTCTAAAACTGGATATTTATTCATATTTCCGGCAATTTCCTCAATCGTTGATTTCGCAAGTGCCGGGGCGACCGCTGAAATACGCATCGCCATTCGAAGCCGCAATGAGTTACAGAACTTCTGCCATTTCCCCATATCCCCTTTATAAACGATATCATAATCACCCACATTATCTGTTCCCAGTCCTGCAGCCATTTCATCCGCTATCTTTTTTAGATTCGCCAACACTGCAGGAAAAATATCTTCTTGTTTGTCATATTTCGGTTTTAGAAGATTCCCATCCCCAGGCATTCCCATAAACGCTTCCGTATAGGGTACATCTCCCCAACCATCCAAAAGATAGGACCACATATAATTTTGCCAAATGCGCGCAATGGTTCTAATATTCTTGAAACCAGCCGCCTTATCTTCAGTCTTCTTTAACAGATCATTCATTTGGGTATTATTGTAGTAACAAGCATACCAACGATTTCCATAGGTATTGTTCGTAGGAGTCAGCCCGCTCATATTATCCGGATACTGAATTTTAACAATATAACCTGCAAAGGTCCCATAGCCGTCTATGTCTCCTCCAAACTGTTCACCTGCATTTCGAAGCACATTGATCAACATATTTTGAGGCGGAACATCCGGCAATGCATCCGGATCCGTATTGATCTTTTCAAAATTCTTTGTGCAACCCGCCATAAAAACAAAGGCAAGTAGGAATGTATATCTAATTTTATATAATAAATTCTTCATCTTTCTGATTTTTTATTCCATTGAAAAATAATCTTGTCAAACAGTGCAAAGGATTAAAACGTAACTCCAAGTTTCAAACCAATGCTACGTGAATTTGGAACCGTTGCCTGTTCAAACCCAACTCCCCTGGAATCACTTGATACGCCACCCGATTCGGGATCGATACGCATGGTATTGGACTTATGCACCCAGAGTAAAGCCAGATTAGATCCAATTAAAGATATATTGGCACGTTTAATCCCTTTAATTTTACTATAGAGACGTTGAGGCAAATTGTAGGTTAAATAGGCCTCTCTTAATTTCAGAAATGATCCATCAAAAACGGACATGGCAGCAATACCACCACCTTCATACCAATCCTGGGCATTGGTCTCTATGGTATTTTGTACCCAGCCCCCTTTGCCGTCAGAAATCGCAAACCTTTCGCCTTTCATAACATCTCTGCCCGCAACAATTGCCCTCTCCCGTATGCCATTTTCCGCTGTAATCTCCGCAACACCTGTTGCATAACTATGCGACATGGTTTGCGACCAAATATCACCACCTTTACGAAAATCCAGCATAAAGCCAAAACTAAAGTCCCCATAAGTAAAATCATTGCGCATACTGGACAAGAAATCTGGCACTACATTACCAATATTTTGCGCATCTTTACTTTGGATAAGTCCTGCACTTGTCACTTTAATCGCACCTTTCATTGGCCCGTCTTCTACCCGATCATATCCTGGTCCAACCAAGGTTCCCCAGGGTTCACCTGCTCTCGCCATATTCGCAATTCCCCAGGTCCAACCTATTTGATAGGCTGTCAGGCCTAATTGCGGATCTAGTTCTAACACTTTACTATTATCTTTAGAAAAGTTCACCGTAGTGGTCCAGTTTAACCCCTTTTCCTTTTTAAGGATATCGCCCCTCAATTGAAGCTCGACACCTTTGCTTTCGATATTACCTGCATTTAAAAACAATTTGGTGAAACCTACTGTGTTGGAGGTGCTCACTGAAAGTAACTGATTTTTTGCATTTTTATGGTAATAGGTAAAATCCGCGTGTAAGCGATCTTTAAATAACCCTATTTCGGCACCCGTCTCCCAGGTGTAAAGGGCTTCGGGATTTAAATCCCTCAACGCATAAGTCATGCCTTTATACATTTGCGCCATATTGTTAAAAGCATCAGTTTGTGCGTAATAATAATTTCCATTAGCATAAGGAATTGTTGCATTTCCTACCTTCGTAATATTGAGCCTCAATTTCAGAAAGGATAAAACATCCCCTTTTATATTTGCAAAAGAACTCGTAGGAATCCAGCTTAAACTGGCTGATGGGTAAAAGAAGGATTTAGTCAGTGTAGAAGACCAATCGTTCCGGGCAGTCAAATCCAAATACAATTGATCTCGCCAGCCAACCGACGCTTGTCCATAAACGGAGTTTGAACGGTTTTGTTCGTGATCCATTAACGCATCGGCAGGTCCGATTTTATTGGTTATAGTATAAACCCCCAGTACATTCAGACCACTCGCTCCCAGGGTATTCGAGGTCAGTTGATAGTCACGATAGTTTGCACCAACCGTACCCAACACGTTAATCTCGCCAAATTGTTTATTAAAATTGGCCAAAAAGTCAAGGTTAAGTTCTGTACGACTATTTTTATTTTCACTAAAACTACCGTTTAGATGATCAAAATTAAAATAGTTTCTCTCGAACCGATTGACATTGCTATAATCCAAACCTAAACGCCCTTCAAATTTTAAGAAATCAAATGGCTGATAATAGAGGGAGGACTTTCCAAACACACGATTCATTTGCAATGAGTTGATAGATTCGTTCATGGTATAATAGGGGTTCATGTGGTAGTTTGAATTCCAATTGTAATAGGTGTATTTACCCTGTGCATCCCGTTGATCCCACTTACTCTTCAAGTCTTTCATATCCACCTGGCGGCCAAACCAAATCAAATCATTCATAGGATTGGCACCGTCATATCCCTGCATAATCAAGTTGTCGCTTTCTGTTCTGATGAAGCTTGACATGATGTCATAAGATACTTTATCACTTATTTTATAGTCATTGTTTAACTGAGCACTGTATTTCTTTTGATCGGTATTGGGTACGGTTCCTTTTTGATCCCGGAAAGATATAGATGCTCTGGTCGACGAACGATCACTTTTAGACAATAGCGAAAGGTTATGATTTTGGGAATAGCCAGTCTGAAAGAAGTCCTTTACATTGGAAGGGTGTGAGATCCAGGGTGTGGCCTGTCTAACTCCGTTGACTACAGGACTGTTAAACTGCGGAAGGTTCAACCCCTTATCTAACCGGGGTCCCCAGGATTCATCATATCCATCATTTACTCCTCCACCTGCTCCATCCACATAAGAAAAAGACTTTTCCTGAGCATATTGCTGGTACGTTAATCCATTACCAGAATCTCCAAAGCTAAATTCATCCCCGCGGGAGCCTTGTCCATATAGATTTTGATATTTGGGTATCGTCGCCGCTCTATCCATGGTAAAATTGGCATCGTAAGAAATCTGCACACCATTCTTTGCGTGCTTCCCGGATTTGGTCACAATCATAATGACGCCCTTACCTCCGCGCATACCATATAAAGCAGCAGATCCCCCTTTTAACACCGTTACACTTTCGATATCTTCGGGATTGATGTCATTTAGTCCTGACCCATAATCGACTCCCGTGTATGTATTGTCTCCACTTCTTTGGGTGCTATTTGTAATAGGCACACCATCAACAACGATAAGCGGCTGTTGATCGGATGACAAAGAAGTGTTTCCTCTGATTGAAATTCGCGCAGAAGAACCTATGGCTCCCCCAAATTGATTGACCTGTACGCCAGCAACCTTCCCGGTCAGTGATCCTGTCAAAGATAGCTGACCCGCGCTTGTCAGTTCCTTAGCCTTTACGTCCTGGATGGCATAACCCAAAGACCTCTTTTCCCGGGTAACACCCATTGCGGTAACAACAACTTCGTTTAAGATTTTATTATCCGGCAATAAAGTCACTTCAACCGAGGTTTGACTGGTGATATTCACCTCTTTGTGTTCATAGCCAATTGCAGAAATACTTAACACTCCTGCCTGATTATAACTAATTGTAAATTCGCCATTTGCCCTGGTTTGAGTACCACCTGCACCATTCTTCAGTTTAATTGTAACTCCTGGAATAGGCTTCCCTTCTTCATCAATCACTCTTCCTCTCAAAATCGTTTGTGCATAAACTACAGAACTTACGAGTATGCCCGCAGCTAGTAGTAGAATACTTTTTCTGTTCATAAATAGTTAGTAAAGTTGTTTTCAATAGTATTAGTTTATATAGCTTTAATGTGTTTGTAAAAACTAAGCTATTCATACCAGACTTTGAATGCTAACCGTATCTTAACCATCATTACTTAATTATTAACCTCAAATGTTAAATAAACAGTTTATGCCATAACTCCATTTCAATAGAATTCAATTTAGATTCGTGAGTAGAGCGTTTGCTTATATTGTTGCACATATTCCTTCGGGTTGCAGCCTGTGATTTGTTTAAAAACCCGGTTAAAATTGGTTATGCTATTAAAACCACAGTTATAGGCGATAAAAGACACACTATCTAGATAATCTTCATTTAATTGATTGCAGACTTCCTTTACCCGAATTCGATTTAAATAATGAACAAAAGTAATTCCGCAATGCTTTTTAAAATACCTGCAAAAAGCTTGTGGGGTCAGGTTAGCATATTCAGCAACATCCGCCAGCGTAAGTTCATTTTTGAAATTCTCTTTAATATAGTTAAATATTAAGGTGATTCGGCTACCGCTAGTCCCTGCTTCGAGGCTTACTTCTTCAATCCTTTCTGCACAAAGGGGATCTGTTTCTTTGGAAACGTTGGCCAAAGATCTCAACAAATAAAAAAAATGCATCAACTTATCGATCTGAACCGCCGACTTAACCTGTAACACACGTTCAGAAACCGACTTAAAGTGGGATTCTGGGATTTTAAACCCTTGGGGGTTACTATATATAAATTGATTTAAGGAATCAAGCTCTCCTAGAGAAAACAAGGGTTTCAATTTTCCATTCGGATCAAAAAAAACAGAAATGGAGCGTGATTCATTTGAAAGACGATCTTGCGATACCGACTTAAATACATGGGGCTGATTAGCTGCCAAAAAGAAAATATCATTCTCTTTAAAAGGATGCAACGTATTCTCAACCACCAAAACTCCATTGCCTTTTACGATCCACATTAATTGCGCTTCTTGATGACTGTGAAAATGCGGGTAGAAAGAGTCCATTACATCTTCTTGTACAGTCAGGCTTTGACCTTCCATAGTTGGCACATTAAATTGTAGTGTTTTCATAGCATTTTCATAATTAATATGAACAGAATTTATCATTTGGTTTACCTGAATGTAGCAACTACATCTCAACAAGAAACTACCGATAACATCAGCCCACTAAGAGATCCTTAAGAACCCAGCCAGGATCCCTTAACTGATAACCCAATGATATTGGGTTTGTCGGAAGGCAATGCCTTCATAGCCATTGAATCTACTATGAATTTATATGGAAAGCAAATTAAATTAGGAAATACATTAAAGACTCTTAAAAGCTTCGTTAGCTATTATTATCGAAGAAAGGTCTCTAACTGAATATCCTGGACGATGCTGACCCGATTCTGGATATTACCTCCCAGTGAGATAATCAAACTCATTCTTTATGCACATTGACGTGGGGTCAGCATCGTCCAGAACATTCAGTTTCCCGAGTTGGACATACTAACCTGGGGGAACGTCCTTCTTGTCAATACCCCATTTATAGTTGGGTTTACTCCCCATTACAAACTCAAGTTCACCCCCTTTTACAATATTGTCCTGGGTAATATAAGTCTTATTGTACGTTTTGCCATTCAGCTTTACAGATTGGATATAGACATTCTTTTCTGAAACATTTTTAGCAAACACGTGGAACTGCTTTCCATCTCCCAAATTTATGGTGGCCTCCTTTAAAACCGGAGATCCAATCGTATAAATGCCGCTGACAGGATTTACCGGATAAAAGCCCATTGCACTGAACGTATACCAGGAAGACATCTGACCACAGTCTTCATTGCCTGAATAACCCGATGAGGAATTATTGTACAATTCATTCAGGATCTTGGCCACATAGCGTTGTGTTTTCCAGGGTTGTCCTGCATAATTATACAGATAAGCCACATGATGACTTGGCTCATTTCCATGTGCATATTGTCCAATAAAACCAGAAGCATTTCCGTTTACCTCTCCCGGAAGATCCTTAAGAGAGAAAAAAGTATCCAGCTTCGCTGTAAAAGGCTCAACACCACCTACCAGCTGGATCAGACCCGGTACATCCTGCGGCACAAACCAAAAGTATTGCCAGGCATTTCCCTCAGTATATGGATTTCCACCGTTTCCGCCATACTGCAGCGGGTTAAAAGGCGAAAGCCAGACTCCATTCTTATCTTTTGCTCTGAAAAAACCACTTTGCCGATCGTACAGGTTTTTGTAGAAAGCTGAACGTTTCATAAAATGTTTGTAGTCTTCTGTTTTTCCCAATTTACGTGCCAACTGTGCTACACACCAATCATCATAAGCCATCTCCAAAGTAATCGATACCGATTGTGACTGCAGGTCTTCGGGGATATACTTATACTTTTCCCATACCTCAAAAGGTGATCCCGGATGAGAAAGCATAGAAGAACCTTTTACCGCTTCATAAGCCTTGTTCAGGTCAAATCCTTGTATCCCTTTTAAAGCGGCATCAACGATGACCGGAATGGCGTGATTTCCAATCATACAATAATTTTCATCTCCCCAAAGCTGCCATATGGGAAGATAACCATAGGTATCGTACTGGCGCATCATACTGTTGATAAAATCTGCTGTACGCTCCGGCTGAACTAAAGTATACAAAGGATGTGCCGCACGGAAAGTATCCCAAAGGGAAAAAGTAGAATAATGCTTTTTATCCGCTGCATTTTTAATGGACAGATCTGAAGCCTGATAATCTCCGTTCACATCAGCCATATTATTGGGCTGCGTGAAAGCATGATAAAGCCCTGTATAGAAAATCTCTTTTTGAACAGGTGTACCCTCCACTTTTATTTTCCGGAGTTCTTTTTCCCACTGATCGGAACTTTGTTGTACCACCTGGTTAAAATCCCATCCATTAAGCTCAACTTTCATATTTTCCCGTGCATTCTCTATACTTACCGGCGAGAGTGCAACCTTAACTAAAAGTTCGTTCTGGGCCCTGGCATCAAAGTTTAAGGCTGCTTTGATACTGGTTCCATTCTGCACTGCAGCATGTTCATATCCCTTCTTACCGTTAAACAGAACTGAGCTTACAATGGGTTGGGAGAATTCCGCATGAAAATAAACCTTCCTTAATTTTGCCCAGCCAGTCAGTATTCGATACCCCTCAATGGTTTTATTATCCACAATCCTGATCTCTGCTCCAATAATCTTGCAGGACCAGTAAGGGCGTTTTTTGTCCATGGAATGATCCAGGTCAAGAATCACATGTGCCAGTTCTGTTTTGGGAAATGTATATCGGTGCATGCCTACATGTTCCGTAGAAGTCAGCTCCGCATTAATCCCGTAATCTTGCAGTTTGACCTGGTAATAGCCGGGTCTGGCTGATTCTTCCTGGTGTGAAAAACGGGAGCGGAAACCGCTCCCCTGTATTTTTTCATCACCTGCCGCAGAACGAATCTCTCCTGTTGTGGGCATCATTAAGATGTCAAATAAATCAGCTACTCCTGTTCCACTTAAATGAGTATGACTAAAACCAACAATAGTTTTATCATTGTAGTCATAACCTGAAGCCGGATTATCCGGGTTATCCTGTGTATCCGGGCTCAGCTGAACAAAACCAAAGGGTGTTGTAGCCCCCGGAAAATTACTGCCTGAAAGGCTGTTCTTATCCACTGCTCCGGTACCAATAAATGGATTCACATAGCTGATCAGTTTTACTTCTTTTTGTTGTGCATAAAGGCCGGCACTTAAAAGCAGGCCAGCAACAAACAGCCTATTCTTTATCATGATTGTTTAAGGGTAATGACAGAGATCAATGTACTAAAATTACCGCTTATGGTATAACCTCCACCATCAGTAATTGTAATTGGCAGGGCATAGGTTTTAGTAGGGTCCAGATTTAACGTATTAATCTTTATCGGAAATTTCACTTTTCTCTGCCCTGCAGGAATAGTGATTTTATTGGACGCCAAACTGTAACCATTAGAAGGTATCATCGTATAATTTTTCCCGTTAGCACTATTGAATTTTGTCAAGGCAGCCGCGTCAACTGTCAATGTCACCCCCACGTCAGAAGTATTTGTCTCTGGCGCCGCATAATTTACATAAATGAAGTAATCAGAAGGTGTCTCTGAAATAGTGAAGGACGCAGCAATAGAATTACCGGCTCCATTTCCTGCAGAAGAGCCTACAGGAAGTTCAATAACTGGTTTATTTTGTGTAAAATCAGGCTGGGAATTATCTTTTAAACAGGAAGATAAACTTCCTGCCAGCGCAATTGCAGCGATATAAGTGAATATTCTTTTCATTGGAATAAATTTTTTCATTGGAATATAAATTATTCTTATTTCATCGGTAATGAAGCTATCATGAGCATATTCATTGTTGTTTTTGAGTGTTTGCTCATAATGGTTTCATCTGTTAAAAGCTTTATTAATCTTATTTAATTAACATCCCAAAAAATTCTGGAAGTAAACTGACTGATCTGACCTTGCGCCAATACATTGTCAGGGTTGTAATTGTATTCGCTTTGTGGATATAGCATTCGTACAGGAATCTTACGGGTTGTAGCTGCGGGGTTATCAGAAACAGGGATATCGGCAGGGATGTTCAGCCTTCTGAAATCTGCCCAGGACTCCATATCGTTGATTCCGTTCATTGCAGCCCATTTCTGTGTAATGATCAGTTTTAGTTTGTCTGTTGCCAAATCCCAATTGCTAATGTCACTTTGTGCCAGATAAGCGGTTACGCCCTCTGCCCCCAGATAGCTAAAGTTCTGCGTTACCGCCTGTTCATAGAATCCCCGCGCAGCACCCGAAATATAACCTCTTTGAGCGGCTTCTGCTTGTAGGAACAAACTTTCAAAATCAGTTAACAAAGGCTGTGACATATCAGCACCTTTTAGCAAACCTCTTCCTATAGAAGACCTGTTGATCGGATCATCAGCGGGAGAAGTTGCGGTAGGCCCAAAACGACTACCAGAATAGGTCGTCCCTTTCCCGTCATTAAGTGTAGTATATAACTTGCCTAATCTGGGATCATTATTGTTCTGATAAAAATTAATAGCATACTCACTGGCAATATAATAACGGTGATTGTTTACAGGCGCATTTGCAGGAGAATATCCAAAGTTTGCCCAAAAAGGATTTTGCTTTCCATCAGAATTGGTATAACCTGGATTCACAAAAGCACCTCCATCTTTTTCTATACCGATATACCCCATTCCATTGGCATTTATCTTTGCAATTTCGCTGTTGATATAGCCTGCCCTTCCAGGCATTTCCGACTGGCGTAACAATAACCTCAGTTTCAAAGTATTGGCAAAACGTCCCCATTTCAGGGCATCTCCCTTATACATGACGTCAAAGGCGCCATCACTTGTACTAACCTTTCCAATATTTGCTTTAAATAAACTAGCTGCCGTATCCAGCTGTTTGGCCAGATCTTCATAAATGTCCTGGGCTTTGTCGTAAGCAGGTCTGATCACAGCAGTAGATTTTAAGGCTTCACTATAAGGTATGTTGTTGTAAATATCAACCAGATTATGGAAATCATAGACCTTCATCGTTTTAGAAACCGCCACATAAAATGGATTCTTTAACTCCAAACCCTTTCTCCCTACATAATCGTAGTCTTCCAGATTGTGGTATAAGTTATTCCATATGTTTACCAGAGGACCATAATTGCTGGTAAACTGATAGCTCCGTTCTTCTGCAAAGGCAGCTACAGCGCCACTAAAATTCCAGTATCCAATCCATGCCGCAGAAAAGGCGTAGAACTCCGTAGAACCCGTCGTACTCGCCGCCGTTGAATTCAAAGCATTGGTCAATACCAGTCCCGGAGTTACATTAGACGGTTTATTAGGGTTTTTATTGATATCTAAATAATCTTTAGAGCAAGCACTTAATACGCAGATAGCGGCTATACTCCATATTTTTAATCTTTTTGTGTTCATCTTCTGGTTATTATAAAGTGATTGATGCTGTAAAACCATAAATACGGGTTGGCGGGGTTTGGTTCAGGTTATTTGATCCTTGTGCATTATCTGTTGTCGCATTAAACTCCGGATCTGTATACACATTGGTTTTTGGTCTGAACATAAACAGGTTTCTACCCACCAGGGCAACATTAGCTCTCTTGATGAATTTAATATGTTTCAAGTATTTAACCGGTACTTCATAGCCAAGCGAAAGTTCACGGATCTTCCAGAAAGCTGCACTGGTCACATAGTTCTGCATCACGCCATAACGTGTAGTTGAACCCGCCCAGTAGTCAATTCCCCCTGTTCTGGTGGTGATATTGGTATTCGGCACATATACCCCCGGAGAGGTCTCAATCACAGAATTTGGGTACACAAAACGTTCCCGGCCATTGCTTGCAGAACCATAACTGATTCCGGAAAAATCCATCGTACTTCCTGCGCCACTGTACACCACACTTCCACTCCTGTATTCAGCTGTACCGGATAAGGTAAAATTGTGGTAATTTACACTCGTGCTGATGCCAAGAATGTTTTTGGGTGTCGTTTGACCAAATAGGATATTGGTCTGGCTTAAAACAGGGAAGCCAGTTCCAGGATCTACAATAGTCCGCCCCTGCGGATCGGTAGAAAAGCCATTGCCCATCAACACAGGATAAGGCTGATCCTTTACAATGTAATTGTTATTGCCAATACTTAAATTAGGTAGCCCCTGATAAAGAGAGATGGCTTTGTTCTGATTGTAAGAATAATTTAATCCAACATTCCAGGTAATGCCCCTACCGTTCTCGCTGAGTATTGGTGTTCCTTTCATGGAAAGTTCTACACCATGGTTCCTACCCTCACCGGTATTGATAATAGCATTGGTAAAGCCAGTTGCACTGGAGATATTGATACCGTTAATAATTTCCTGATCTTTTGTCGCTTCCCAATAGGCCGAAGTTTCCAAGGAGAGTCTGTTGTTGAAGAAACCCAGTTCCAGCCCAATCTCCGAAGAAACGGTTTGCTCAGGTTTTAAATTTGGATCAAAAACTGTTTTACCAACGCTGTAACCCGCTGTAGAACCATAAGGGAAACCAGAACCTACATCAAAAGTAGCCTCCAGGGAATAAGGGGAGAATTGTACAGCATATACTTTAGCTATACCACCTCTGATCTTACCAAAGGACAGGACATTATTATTCTTCAGTACAGGAAAAGCCTCTGTAAAAATAAAAGAAACATCAGCAGAAGGATAAAAGAAAGACCTGTTCTCCTGTGCCAGTCTCGAATCCCAATCGTTCCGCCCAGAAGCATGTAAAAACAGATAATCTTTATAACCCACCGTCAAATCACCGTACAGGCCAAGTTGTCTGTCTTTCGTTGAGGTCTCTCCTACAATAGCATCACCTGCACGATAACCTACATTATAAAAATCAGGAATGACCAGGTAGTTTGTTCCTGCAGACAACGTTCTGCTAGACTTTTGAATGACCTGAGAACCGCCAATGAGTGTAAAGTTCAGGTCTCCCACCTTTTTCTTAAAGGTTGCCAGGAAGTTTCCTTCCATCCTGCTGTTAAAATAAGAATAGTCTGATGCTGTTCCCGGAGAATTTTGGGGATTAGCAATGCCTTTTCCACTATCATGAGCAAAGTCAGAATAGCTTACAGCCTCTTTAGTATTCTTACCATTGATCGTATAGGTAGTAATTCCTCCCCTTGCCGTCAGGTTTAACCAGGGAGCAACATCATAAGATAATGATAAATTCCCCAACAGGTCATCTCTTCTCTCCCTGGTTCTTTGATAAGCCAGATTGAAATAAGGGTTTAAGCCATAATCATTATAAAAACTGTTAATATTGCCATAAACAGAATTGATGTCTTTATACTGCGTAATTGGAATATTTGCTGGTGTATTAATAATGTTGTCATAAATCTGGGAATAAGACTTATCATAGTTCTTCTGAGTATAGTTCAGGTTATAATCTACCTTTAGCTTATCAAAAATACGGGAGCCGTTAAATCTTGCCGCTGTACGGTTAAATTTATCACCTGGTACATATCCTTTGCTGTTTAACCTTTGAACATTGATATAAGTAGAGCCCTTATCATTGCCTGTGCTGAAACTCAGGTCATTTTGTTCATCGATACCTGTATCAAAAAACTTCTTCTTTTCATCTGCTGCATTTGCATAAGGTACCATCTGGATAGAACCATCCGGAAGCGTACGGCCTATGGGACGGATACTGCCATCAAAACGATCGCCAAAATTTTGGTTTTCATATGGTGTGTACTGTGGAAAACCATAAATATCCTGGCCGGAGCCTCCACCAAACTGCGTCTGCATTTTTGGAAAATAAGACAGTTGGTTGAATTGAGTGGTATTGGTATACGTGATCTGAGAAGCATCCTTTACCCCTTTTTTGGTTGTTACAATCAATACCCCGTTAGAAGCCTCTGAACCATACAATGCCGCAGCATTAGCACCCTTCAGTGTGTTTACACTTTCTACGTCATTTGGGTTGATGGAATTCAGATAACTCAAAGGCACGACTACCCCATCCAGTACCAGCAAAGCCTGGTTATTACCTTGAAAAGAGCGGTTACCACGCAGTACTACCCGAATCTGGTCACCCGCATCAATCTGGTTATTGGATTGTACAATCTGTAGTCCGGCGATTTTACCAGATAAACCCGCAGCTAAATTCGTTGGGCGGCTTTGGGTGAGTTCTTTTGCATTGACCTGCTGAGTGGAGTATCCCAGTTCTTTCGCTGATCGTTTGATTCCCAGTGCCGTAACCACCACCTCTCCCAGCTGATGCGCATCCTCCGTAAGGATCACATTTACAACAGATCTGCTTCCTACCACAACTTCTTTGCGCGCAAAACCCAGGTAAGCAAAAATTAAAGTGGTATTGCCATCGGGTACCTGGATACTATATTTTCCAGATGCGTCGGTATTGGTTCCCAATGCAGTCCCTTTTATAAATACGCTCACTCCCGGCAAGGATTCCCCGCTATTGCTGGTTACCGTACCGGTAACGGTAATTTGAGCATTTTCTGCACTTCCGGGTTTGGCCGCAGGTTTCAGTTGCAATACAATATCTCCATTCACAACTTCGAAATAGATGTTGTTTTTGGTTAAAATGTTATTCAAAATACTTCCCAGGTGTTGCCTTTCCGCATCAATGGAAATCAGCTGATTTGTATTGATAAAATCTTTGCTGTACACAAACTTCACAGAGGCCTTTGAAGCCACCTTTTTGAGTACAGTCTCCAAACTAATGTTCTTTGCAGAAAGATCAATATACCGGTCAAGGACAGCATCCTGAGCTTTGCCTGTCCTGGCGTAAGAGACACCAGACACAATGATTGCAATAGCTAACTGACTTAATGTGACTTTCATAATTTTAAATAAGCCAAGACGGTCTTGTAAAAATAAATTCATAAATTAGATTGTTTCTTTTGAAATAATGAGACAAATAATTTCCCTTTAGAACGGATTCAGCGTTCTATTCACGAGGGATGATTTCAAACAGAGGTGTTCACAGCACTTCTGTTTCTTTTCCAATAAGACGGTAGGTTTTCTTTATTTTTCCATAGGATGTTTAAATTTTAGGTTATTTATAAGTGGTTGAATTGTTGATTTGCTGTAGTTAGTGTAATCTCTTTACCAATACTAGTATAACTGCACTGTACAGACTTACAGATCAGCACAAGGATATCCGGTAGATTTTTGCCCTTAAAATCGGCCGTAAGTCTGTATTTTTTCAGCTTTTCTTCTTTCAAAAATATTGGAACATGGTAATACCTGCTTAAAGCTGGAATAATTGCTGATAATTCAGTATCCTCAAAAGAAAGCTCTGCTTTGCGCCAAACCATCATGTCTGATCCCAGTTCTATAGGCGCCTTCAGCAAGTGCTGATCTGCTTTATTGTAGCTCACTTCTTCCTCAGGAAGCAGTATGACTTCCTTTTTGGCTTTAGAGGCCGTACTAACAGAAACTTTGCCTGTCAAAACGGAGACTGTAGTGATTTTTTCTCCAGATACAGACCGGATACGAAAGCTTGTGCCCCAGACTTTGGTCAGTACTGTCCCACTTGAAATCAGAAAGGGGTGCTGGTGGTCTTTCGCTACTTCAAAAAAGATCTCACCCTGCATACTAACTGCCCTGAATTCCCCAAATCTTGAAGGATAAGTAAATCTCGCCCCAGGATTTAACCAAACTGTACTCCCATCTGGCAAAATCTTCTTTAATACAGAATTCGCTGAATTATAAATTACATGGGTCCTAATCTGGGTATTTGTTTGCTGCTTTCTTACTGAAAAGAAAAATAGCATTCCTGCAGTTAAAGTAATAGCAGCGGCCATTGGCCAACGAAAAAGCTTGAGCCATCCCTTTTTCTCCGGTAACCTGATCTGATCTTGATCCAGGCACAGATCAGTATTCATTGTTTCCTCCAGATACTTATCCAGCTTACCCTGCTTCATTAAGTACACAAAAACTTCCAGCTCTTCGTCTGTCGATTTTTTTTCCAGGTAACGCTGAACTAATTCCTTGTAGTTTTCTTCTTCCATATTGTGGCTCTAACTATAAAGACAATAAAAAGAAAGACTAGGGTAGTTAAAATTGAAAAAAAATATGCTTAATTATATTTTAAATCGTTTTACCTATGCAAACCAAAAATAAAAGACAGGAACAGACTTAAAGAAATACCATATTCACTCTTTACCGCAGAACGCAATACCTTCATCGATTGAACCATGTGATTCTTTACCGCATTTCTGGAAATATTTAATGATTTTGCAACCTCATCATAACTTTTTTCCTGATCTCTACACAACCTGAAGATCTCTCTGGTCCTTTCAGGAAGGCTATCCAGTATTTTTCGCAGGAAGACCAGATATTCTTTATGCATCAGCTGCTCTTCGGTCTCATTCCTAAGGTGTACAAAACTATCAACAACCTCACCAATAGCTACTTCAGATCTAAAGATCACCTTCATACTATTCAGGGTGTGGTTCCGAGCAGTTACAAACAAATAGGCTTTAAAGGATTTTACCCCGGCAAGTATGGATCGGTTTTCCCATATTTTAATAAAGACTTCCTGGGTCAGGTCTTCAGAGAGCGGCGAAGAATTCACATACCTTAGAATAAATTTCTGAATAGACGGACTGTACAGATCATACAAACCTGCAAAACCGCGTTCATCACCCGCAATTAGCTGTTGTAAAAGATCTTTTTCGTTATGTACAGCTGAAGTCGACAAAATATTCTTTCAGAAAATGATTATCCTTTGGTTGCTTGAATCAAAACTAGTGAAAAATAAGCCAAGGTAGAAATCTATCCACCTTTTATTATCTAATAAACGAAAGCCGGGACGCAGAGTAACAAAACAGCCGGAAAAACATAAAAATTTATAACGTCAGGGCTAATTAGCTTTTGGGATTGGTGTTGCTTAAATAAGAAGTAAACAGGCTTTTAACACGCTTTAAATATGCTTAACAAGCGACAAATTACCTGTTTAAACCTTTTAATTTTCTATTTTATTTCTTGTATTGGTGCAACGACACTCTACCTTAATAAAAACAGCTTGTTCCATAACTGGATATAACAAGGAGACCGGTTATACCTCCGTTAGAGAATTAATGAAAAAAATTCCACGTAAGTGAAAATTTCGTTATCTTTCACTAAATAAAAGCAATACCAGTTTTCTCTGCCAACTAGTGAGTTAAACTAATTTGTCTATGCTTAGTCATCCCGTCCCTTCAGACCACAAAAATGAGCAGGATACAAACGGCTTGTCCCAGAATGATATTCAGCTAATAAAAAGATTCAATGATACTGCAGCACCTTATCCAAAAGAGAAAATGTTGCATATGTTATTGGAAGCACAGGCGTTACAACATCCTGATCATACGGCGCTGGAATTTAGGGAAGCATCTCTGAGTTATAAGGAACTTAATGAAAGTGCCAACCAATTGGCCAGACACTTAATTCAACTGGGGTTAAAACATGGCGAAAATGCAGGCATTTTAGCTGCCCGCGGTTTTAAGATGATTATTGCTATGTTTGCGATTTTGAAAGCCGGAGGATCCTATGTGCCTGTAGATCCTGAATATCCAGCAGAAAGGCAACAATATATCCTTTCAAATTCTGCCGTAAAATTACTTATCGCAGATGAAGTCTGTACGGCTCAGACACACCTTTCAGGGATACAAATGGTACATCTACAAAACACGCTGTTACTTCCTTATGATACAGGTAATTTAAATTTGCCCGCAGATGGCCATCAAATGGCCTATACCATCTATACATCCGGGTCAACCGGAACACCTAAAGGGGTAATGATTCAGCATTGTTCTGCCGTAAACCTCATCACATGGGTAAACACCCGTTTCAATATTGACCGTCATGACCGCCTGCTATTTGTGACTTCTATGTGTTTCGACCTCTCTGTTTATGACATCTTTGGAATTTTAGCTGCAGGCGGTACGTTAGTCATCGCCGGACAAACGCAAATCAACGATATTACAGCATTGCAGCTTATGCTTCAAGACCACCGCATTACCTTCTGGGATTCGGTTCCTTCAACTTTAGATTACCTGGTCAAAGACCTCGAACTAAACCACAGAAGCTATACTCAGAGCACTTTAAGGATCATATTTTTAAGTGGCGACTGGATTCCGGTAAAACTGCCTGAGCGGGTCAGAAACTTCTTTCCCTCAGCACAGGTGATTTCACTTGGAGGCGCAACCGAGGCGACTGTCTGGTCAAATTACTTCATTATTGATCAAATACAAACAAACTGGAAAAGTATTCCTTATGGAAAACCCATCAGCAACACTTGTTTTTATATTCTCGACGAACAACAAAGGCCTGTGCCGATAGGGAGTATGGGCGAGCTCTATATCGGTGGAACAGGAGTAGCGAGGGGTTATACTAATTCACCAGAAAAAACTGCTAATGCCTTTTTAAAAGATCCTTTTAATCCTGAATTCGGAGAATTAATGTACCGAACTGGTGATTTGGGCCGTATGCTTCCAGATATGAACATGGAATTTCTAGGAAGAAAAGACAATCAGGTAAAAATAAGAGGTTTCAGGGTTGAACTGGGTGAAATCGAAAACGCTCTTAGCCGCTATCCAGATATAGAGCATGCTGCAGTGGTGGCAAAAGAAGATAATTCTGGTCAGAAATACCTGATTTGCTTTTTAGTCCCCCGCCTGACCTTTACAAGGGATGGAGTTATCCAAAACTTAAAAGAGATTTTACCTGCATACATGATACCTTCCCTTTGGATAGAGCTGACCGAACTTCCATTAAACATCAATGGTAAAATTGACAGAAAAGCATTGCTGGACCTCAACATAAGTCAGGTTGAAGACGTGATTTCCAAACCATCAGTTCTATTGCCGAACAATGAAGCGCTTCTCTGCACCATTTGGGAGGAAGTATTTGGTATAGAAAAAATAGGCATTCATGATAATTTTTTTGAATTAGGAGGCCATTCACTTATGGCACTACAAATCATGTCGCATTATGAGAAAAAAACCGGGGAAAAGATCCCTGTCGCGGCCCTTTTTAAATATCCGACCATCCTGTCCTTGCTATCTTCGCTGGAGGAGCAAAAAATAAAAAAGAACGAAAGTTTAGTTGCCTTAAAATCAACTGGAAATAAAACACCCCTATATCTTATACATGGTGACGGGCTTCATGTATTGAACTTTAAAGCTCTGGCAAAATATGTAGATGCAGAACAACCCGTTTATGCCTTGCAACCCAAAGATTTGGATAAAATCGATAAAAATATAGAGACTATTGCTGATATCGCCAGGAATTATATTATAGAGATTTCAGAACATAATCCAGATGGCCCCTATGCGATTGCAGGGTATTCATTTGGTGGATACATTGCTATTGAAATGGAAAAGCAACTCAGGCTTGCCGGTAAGGAAGTAAAACTTCTGGGCATTTTTGATACAAATGCAGAAAATATTTTCTATAACAAATCCTGGACCGTTAAACTTCCCAAGAAGATCATCAGACAATTCCCAAAATTCTATTGGGAGCTAAAGTCATTGATCAGAGAACCTTCCTCCGTCGTAAAATATCAACGCCATTTATTTTCCAGAAAAATAGAAGAATTATTGAATTGGCTTGGTCTGCAAAAAAAACAGACGCAGAAAGCGGCATTACCACTCAGATAAAATTGATCAGTGAAAGAAACGCAGCCGCACTTCGAAATTACAAGGTCAGTCCAATTGACAACTATATCTACCTTTTCAAAGCAAAGACCCGACCCTATTTTGTCGATGATTTTAAATACCTGGGCTGGCGAAAATATACTGTAAAAGGTGTTAAAGTTTTTGAAGTTACAGGAGACCACGATACCATGTTCAAGGCACCAAATGTAGAAGAGCTTGCACAGGTGTTACAAGAAGCTTTAAATGAAGTCCAATCCAAAAAGCAAGTTATATGATCATTGAATCCATTACCCGAAATGATATTGAAATCTGTGCCGAGACCTTAAAAAAGGCCTACAATCAGGCGCCCTGGAATTACCACTGGAGCTCAGAAGATGCAGTCAGTTATCTCAGTGAGTACATGTGTCAGGCTCAATTTACAGGCTTTACGCTATACCACGAGCAGAAGCTTGCCGGAGCCGTTTTTGCGCATATCAAAACCTGGTGGACGGGAAAACAGCTTTATATTGATGAATTGTTTATTGCCCCTCACCTACAAAAGAAAGGATTTGGCCGGATACTGATTGAACATATGGAAAAATATGCCTTAGAACAAAAGCTAACAACCATGACTTTAATGACTCATAAATTTATGCCTGCAATGAAATTCTACGAGAACATCAATTTTATTCATGCTCAGCCGCTTGTCATATTATTTAAACCTATATAAAAGCAAAAATCCCGCTCTACTTATCGTAAAGCGGGATCGTAGCCCGTAGGGGAATCGAACCCCTGTTTCCAGAATGAAAATCTGGCGTCCTCACCCCTAGACGAACGGGCCATTAAGAAGTGCCATAACCCCGAAAGGTTACGACTTCTTAGGTAGCGGGGACCAGACTCGAACTGATGACCTTCGGGTTATGAGCCCGACGAGCTACCAACTGCTCCACCCCGCACTTTATACAATTTCAAAAGTGAATATTAAATCCTTAACTCTTCTTCCGAATTGGAATGCAAAGATATAATTCGTTTCTTTGTAGTGCAAATTTATTTTAAAAAATATTTCGATGTCGCACAAAGCAGGTTTTGTAAGTATAATAGGTAAGCCCAATGTGGGTAAATCAACGTTAATGAATGCCCTGATCGGTGAAAAGCTTTCTATCATCACCCCGAAAGCCCAGACCACCCGTCACCGTATTCTGGGAATAGTGAACGAAGAAAACTATCAAATTGTTTTTTCTGATACGCCGGGCATCATAAAACCCAAGTATCAGTTGCAAGATTCTATGATGAGTTCCGTAAACGGAGCACTCTCTGATGCAGACCTTATTTTGTTTGTTACAGACATTCATGAGGGACACGACGAGAACGATGTACTTGAAAAAATTGAGAAAACTACGATTCCAATCATTGTCCTGATCAATAAAATTGATACCGCTACACAGGAAGATGTGGAAGAAAAAACGACTTACTGGACTGAGAAATTAAACCCTAAACACGTTTTTGCCATTTCTGCTTTGCATGAATATAACCTAAGTGGGATTATGGAAACCGTTTTAAACTTTCTTCCTGAACACCCGGCCTATTATGACAAAGAGGATCTGACTGACCGTAACCAAAGGTTCTTTGTTTCGGAAATCATCAGAGAAAAGATTTTTAACAATTATCAAAAAGAAATTCCATACAGTACTGAAGTAGTGGTTACCTCTTTTAAAGAAGAGGAAAAGATCACCAGGATCAGCGCGGAAATCATTGTAGAGCGCGATTCCCAGAAAAACATTCTGATTGGAAAAGGTGGTTCTATGCTAAAAAAGGTTGGCACTGAGGCCCGTAAGGATATTGAGAAATTTTTGGATCAGAAAGTTTTTCTTGAAACCTTTGTAAAAGTATTGCCAGATTGGCGCAGCAAAAAGAATTATTTAAAAAGTTTCGGGTACGAAAATTAAACCTACCTTTGCAACCCCTTAATAATTAATACAATAATTAATACAATTCACACCCCATATGAGTAACATTATCGCAATCGTCGGAAGACCAAATGTAGGCAAATCTACCCTTTTTAATCGCTTAACTGAAAGTCGTAAAGCTATTGTAGATGATTTTAGCGGCGTTACACGTGACCGCCACTACGGTGTTGCAGAGTGGACCGACAAAAATTTCACCGTTATTGACACTGGCGGTTATGTAGCCAATTCAGAAGATGTTTTTGAGGCTGCCATCCGCGAACAGGTGATCATCGCTATCGAAGAGGCCACTGTACTGCTGTTTATGGTTGATGTGACCACAGGCATTACTGACCTGGATGACGAGATCGCTTCTTTATTAAGAAGAAGCAATAAACCTGTTTTTACTGTAGTAAATAAGGTAGACAATACTTCCCTGGAAAATGAGGCTTCCGTGTTTTACGGTTTTGGTCTAGGCGAGATCTATTCTATTTCTTCAATGACCGGTTCAGGAACTGGAGATTTGCTGGATGACGTGATCACCCATTTCGAAGATGTAGTAGAAGAAGAAAATGCTTTACCTAAGATTACGATCGTTGGGCGTCCAAATGTTGGAAAATCCTCACTGATCAATGCATTGATCGGAAGAGAACGAAATATCGTAACCCCAATTGCAGGAACAACCCGCGATTCGATCCATATTCACTACAACCAGTTCGGTCATGAATTCATGTTTATTGATACTGCTGGCCTACGTAAGAAAACCAAAGTAAAAGAAAACATCGAGTTTTATTCGGTAATGCGAACCATTAAGGCATTAGAAGAAGCTGACGTAGTCATCCTGATGGTTGATGCCATGGAGGGACTCGAATCTCAGGATGTTAATATTTTCCACCTGGCAGAGAAAAATAAGAAAGGTATTGTGATCCTGGTGAACAAATGGGACCTTGTGGAAAAAAACAACAAAACGGCTAAAGTATTCGAAGAGCAGATCCGTCAGAAGTTACAGCCCTTTACAGATGTGCCGATCATCTTTATCTCCGTACTGAACAAGCAAAGAATCTTCCAGGCAATTGAAACTGCTCTGGATGTATATAAAAACAGAAGCAAGAAAATCCCAACCTCTAAATTGAATGACGTGATGCTTCCGATTATTGAGAACTATCCGCCACCTTCCATGAAAGGAAAATACATTAAGGTGAAATATGCGACGCAGATCAATGCCAGTTCACCGATGTTTGCCTTCTTCTGTAACCTGCCACAGTACATTAAAGAACCTTACAAACGTTTCATTGAAAACAAACTAAGGGAAAACTTTGATTTCAGCGGTGTACCGATTCAGATTTACTTCAGACAAAAATAGAAAAGGATTATTGCAGGCTGTTTAAGGCCTGCTTTACCATACTATCATTCAGATTCAGTGCTTTGTAATAGCCTGCATCACCTAAATGGTATTTATACAATAATACTCTAAGATCATTACAGATCACAGGTTTGGCTGCCATCAGCTGATGCTGATCTATAATGATCTTTCTGTTCTGAATATATTTTACCAATGCATTAAAATCCTCAGAACTGATACTAAAAGTATTCATATTCTGTTCTAGATAGTGGCTGTTATAGCGGTTGGCCAGCACATCAAACACAAAATCAAACAGTATTTTTTTCGAAATCAAACTATTATAGAATTTATTAACACCAACCGTATCCATTTTCACATAAATATCCGGCTGTATTCCTCCACCACCAAAAACAACTTTTCCCGCTCCAGTTACAAAAGAAGGATGTTTCTTCAAGGTATCTTTGGGTCCCAAACCTTTATCAGTCAGTTCACCATCGTTAAATCTTTCTTCCAACTCGTTCTGATAAGCTGCATAGCCCTTTTTATAGGATTTTTGTATACTACGACCCAAAGGGGTATAATATCTGGCAATGGTCAGATTCAATGCAGAACCATCTCCAAAAGGAAACTGTTCCTGCACCAGGCCTTTTCCGAAAGAACGACGCCCAATGATGAGCCCACGATCCAGATCCTGAACAGCGCCCGCAAGAATTTCACTTGCCGATGCTGTATTTTCATTGATCAGTATGGCCAGCCTACCATGTTCAAACTCTCCACCCCCAGTAGCGACATAATCCGTTCTTGGCTCATGCTTTCCTTCGGTATATACAATGAGTTTGTTTTCCGGAAGGATCTGATTGGCCAGTCCGGTAGCTGCAGTGAGGTAGCCTCCCCCATTATCTCTGAGATCGAGGATCAATTTAGACATTCCTTTTGCCTTCAGGCCTCTGAGGGCCTCTGTAAAATCTACATCAGTATTTGCACCAAATTTACTGATTCGGATATAAGCGGTAGAGGAAGTTACCATATAAGCCGCGTCAATGCTGCTCACCTGTACCCGCCCTCTTTTAACATTTAATAAAACAGACTGACTGGTACCGGCACGCATCACCAGCAGTTGCACCGGGGTACCACTTCTACCTTTTATTCTCCCGATCATTTGGTCTCTAGGCAATTGCTTGCCACTTACAAAAGCACTGTCCACTTTCAAAATTTTATCACCAGGACGCATTCCTGAACCATAGGCCGGACCATCTTTAATCACGTTGGTGACCATAAGTGTATCATTCAGGATGTAATATTCAATTCCAATTCCCTGAAAATTCCCTTCCAGTGCATCGGATTGTTCAGCTGCTTTTTCTGGTGGAAGATACATGCTATGGGGATCCAGCTGATGCAGAATGCTGTCTATTGGCAAATGATTTAAAGTATCAGTATTGACCTCATCAACGTAATTTTTATCAATCAAATGGATGATTTCCGCTACTTTTTCCTTGTTGTTATCTGCTTTGAGTGTTTGCTTTTGTAAATTATACCCCTGATCTTTCAAAAATTTAAATCCAAGATACATCCCGCCTATTAAAGTTACAGAATAAGTGAGTGCTATAATGAGATTTTGACGGGTAATTTTATTCATGCAGCAGATGTTGTACAAAGTTAGGAAATAACCCTGTTAATAACACAAGTAAGGCAGGTACATTTTTAATATATTTATAAATCTGGTTTCACCAAAGCTTAGATCATTTCAGTACCGCCTAAAATTTCATAATTAAATAACTCCCTGAACGACAGAATTGTTTTCGATCTTCTTTCAGGGAAAGATCAGCCAAATAAAATCAAACCTCAATTCAACTTGATAAGTTAAGTGATATGGCCTCCTTACACAGCAGGAATTTTATTTTTTTGTTGATATCCATTGAAACCACCTCCAGGATTTCCGGTTTAGAAAGAAATTGACGAATTTTAGCAAAAATATAGTATATGATAAGAGTAACCGAGCAAGAGTCCAGGTACAATGATATTGATAAAATGTCCGTTCTTGAAATTTTGAAAGGGATTAACCATGAAGATAAAAGTGTACCCTCAGCGGTAGAGAAGGCCATTCCACAAATTGAAAAACTGGCTTCTGCGGTATCGGAAAAAATGCAGAACGGCGGTCGTTTGTTTTATATTGGTGCTGGTACTAGCGGACGTTTGGGAGTAGTAGACGCTTCAGAATGCCCGCCTACATTTGGTGTACCGTTTGATTACGTTGTAGGCATTATTGCTGGTGGCGATACAGCTATTCGCAGAGCGGTAGAAAATGCGGAAGACGATACGGAACAGGCCTGGATTGATTTACAGGAATACCACATTAATGATAAAGATTGTCTAATCGGATTGGCTGCATCGGGTACTACACCCTATGTTGTTGGTGGATTAAATACCGCCCGAAAAAACGGTATTCTGACAGGTTGTATTGTGTGTAATGAAGGTGGACCAATTGCCCTGGAAAGTGACTTTCCTGTAGAGGTTATTGTAGGTCCTGAATTTTTGACCGGTTCTACACGTATGAAATCAGGCACAGCACAAAAGCTTGTACTGAATATGCTGAGCACGACGGTAATGATTAAGCTGGGCAGGGTTAAAGGCAATAAAATGGTAGATATGCAGCTTACCAATCATAAACTGGTTGACCGTGGCACCCAAATGGTCATGGACGAATTAAACATAGACTACGATCATGCTGCAGACCTGCTTAACCGTTATGGAAGTGTGCGCAAAGCAGTAGAAGCCAGTCATAATAAATAGATCATGCACGAAATTGAACCTTACTATCAGTGGCGCGATGATTACATCGCAGCAGAAGATGAGCGTTCACCCTTTTTCAACACTGAATATTCCGAATTCTATTTTGACAAACAGTTATATAATTTCCTGATTCATCCGCAGTGGGATGATTTTGGCTCAAATACGCTATATCTGAAAGTTCTGTTTGCCGATTACGACAGACAATACGCTATTATAGAGTTTATCGGTGAATGGAACGATGCCATCAACAACGATATTATGTTGCTCAAACGCGAAATACTGGAGCTAATGATGGATGAAGGCATCAACAAATTTATTCTAATTGGAGAAAATATACTGAACTTTCATTCTTCAGAAGACAGCTATTATGAAGAATGGTTTCAGGAGGTTGAAGATGGCTGGATTTCGGGGATCAATTTTACACCTCATGTGATTGATGAGTTCCGCAGCAGTAATATAGATTACTATATCAACTTTGGTGGTGAACTTGACGATTTGGCATGGAGAACCTTAAAACCTTTGCAAATTTTCAAAAAAGTTGAAGAAATCCTGACAAAAAGACTCGGGGCATAGCTTTTGTATGAATCAAACAATTCTTATCTTTAACTAAAATTAGAATACAATGGATAACAACAATAATTATGAATGGGCACAAAAGTCCGTTTTTGTAGAACAGCAAAGCGGAGCAGTTGCAAAGAATTTCTTTGCTAACGTTTTCTTATGGA
>NZ_QAIL01000096.1 GCF_003061025.1 Pedobacter sp. HMWF019
AACCGGAAAGTAGCCTTAAACTGGCAAAAAGAGGGAGGTCATTACCTGCTGCAGAAGGTTGATTCTTTTCCTCCCTTAGCAGAATTATAATTCATTTAAAACAAAAAAAATAATGAAAACAATCTCAAAAAACATCAAGTTCCTCCGTCAAAAAATGGGATGGAGGCAACGTGAAGTAGCGGAACTACTTAAAATTTCTATTCCAGCATATTCGAAAATATTGTGCCTTGAAGTTTCCGAAGAAAGGAGGTCATAGTCGATGACTTAACATCAAAAGGAAACATGCTGTTTGTGTGATGGTGGAGGGCCCACCGCCGGGTATGACAGACATCTCCGGCAAACTACCTACTGGTGCTGCTTTGCGAAAGGAGGCGGTGTTGAACGAGTAAGGAAAAGGTCTTACCCGATAAGATCAAGTATGGAATAGGGAGCTGAATGTAAATGAACCCCCGATGACGTGTCGATAAGTATAAGACGCAGCCCAAACTATAGGAGGATTTTGCCTTGGGAACAAAGCTTAGGAGCAGTAAACTGGTGTGGACTAAGTGGCTGCCGGTGCACAGGGGGCAGGAACCTAATTCCAGGCGCACAAACGGAACTAGGGAACTCATATAGATGCGATTGAGGGAAAGATTCAAGCAGACACCCTGTGAGGTCAAATACCGATGCGCTATATGGGGACGGATCAGACCGTATTAATGATGAAACCCCTGTAATGGGAGTGGAGTGAAGGGTCTGAACAAGTCAGTTTCAAATGAGATACAACTGGAAAGAAATTAAAAGGATGATTGATTATTACGAAACAAAAGCACACCCAATAACCAAAAGGATGGTATTGGATGGTTACAAACAAATACGGGCAAATGGGCGGGCGGCCGGAGTTGATGGAGTTTCGCTGGACGAGTTCGCAAAGGACTTGAAAGGTAACCTGTATAAACTATGGAACCGCATGACCTCCGGGAGCTATTACCCGAAGTCACTTAGAGAGAAGAAAATCGACAAGGGTGGCGGGAAATTTCGCAGTTTAGGTATACCCTGTGTGGAAGACCGAATAGCACAAAGTGTAATGAAGACTTATTTGGAGCCCTTAGCGGAACCAACATTCCACGAAGATAGCTACGGATATCGTCCAAAACGACATGCTCATCAGGCCATCAAGAAAGCGTACCTAAGAGGATACAGAAGATGCTGGATATTAGATATCGACATCCGCTCTTTCTTTGATACGATAGACCATGAACTAATGATGAAAGCTGTAAAGAGGTACACGCAGGAAAAATGGGTGCTAATGTACATAGAACGTTGGTTGAAAGGCGGTATGCTGATGGAAGACGGAACAATGATAAAGAAGGAAGAGGGCAGTGGACAGGGATCGGTGATCAGTCCGTTGCTTTCCAACATCTATCTCCACTTTGTATTTGACAAATGGATGCAGAAGAACTATCCTGACATAATGTTTGAAAGGTATTGTGATGACATCATTGTTCACTGCGATTACAAACGCAGGGCTATACAATTGAAAAGAACAATCGCTGAACGGTTCGAGGGCTGTAAACTGGAAATGAATGTGGATAAAACTCAGATTGTGTACTGTAAACGACCTGGAAACAAAGGCCGGATTGTTCATGAGAAATCAAGTTTCGACTTCTTAGGTTACACATTTAAACCGAGACTATGGGCTACACCCTATGGAATGGCTGTGCTAACCATGCCAACCATGAGTACCAAGGCAAAGAAACGTATAGCGAAGGAAATCCGGGACTGGAAATTACACTTTACAACCGGAACGATCCAGAGACTCGCGAGGATCATTAACCCTAAAACCAGAGGTTGGATCAACTACTACTGCGAGTTTGGGAAATGGGGGACAACCGGTTTATGGAGAGACTTGAACTTTAAATTAACGAGATGGGTAATGGGGCAGAAGGGAATAGGGTTTAGAAGGGCGCATAAATGGTTAAAGAGAGTATATGCTGTACAACCGAACTTGTTTGCACACTGGGGGATTGTTCACCCATAAATGAATGTAGCAATCACAAAACTATAAATGGAAAATTGGACAAAATCACAATGACAATAACACAGAGTGAAAGAGGCTTGACTTGGACGAGCCGGATAATGCGAGAGTATTACGTCCGGTTCTGTGAGAGGCTTGGGCTGAAATGCCCTTGCCTACTCGGCGAAACAGGGGTAACGGATGTCAATACCAATAGGCTCCGTCAAATTGCAGATCTTTTTAAAGTATCTATTGTTGATATGTATTCCAGTGACTTTACGGGTCTTAAATCAGATGATACTTTGAAAATTGAAGAATTGAGTGAGAAGTTGCATCAAAGAGAAAGCTTGCTGGTTGACCTTCAAATGAAGTTGTTGCGGTATTATGAGAAGAAGCCAACAGTCATCAACATTGGGTAGTATCCTCAACACCCACTATGACTGCTCGATTAGAGCGGTCATAGTGGGTGTTGAGTGTTTTAGATTTTGCTTAACAAGGCAAAGGAGTATGCGACCTATAAAAATCTTTCAAAAAAGTTCGGTTTGAGTAGAAGACTTAGAATCTTCAACTTTTTCTGTAAAAGCGATCTGACTTTCTATGTGATATCGAGTTAAATCAAAACTATCTTTCTTAACTTGTTATTAACTGTTCCTGTATCTGTCGGACATCTCCTTAGAACTCAATATTTCCCATAACTTGGTTTCTGGATTAGCCAGCAGGTACAATTCTTCGGGACGTATATTCCCGTTTACTTGTCCTTCAGGGGCTGCTTCTTGGCATTGGACGTAAAGCATGTTCAATACTTCAAATACCCCATCCATCATGTCGTCAGCATCCTGGTTTTCCACTTTTTCACTGATCATTACATTGACCACCAACCGGGAATGTAGTCTGGCCTTCATCGATACCGATAAGGACTGGTCATACGTTTTGGACAGTTTATTCGGAGACTGTGATGCAGCTACCAGCTTAGTTTTTATTTCCCGTCTTTTGAGGATGTATTCTTTTAACCGGGTCTTCAGCATCTGATAAGCATCCTTACCCGCTTCTTCCATAAACGACTTGAAGAAAAGCCCAGAAACCATGACGATAAAAGTTGTAGGTATAGTCCATTCAAAAGCCGCAAAAAGTCTTTCATCTTCATGCTGAACACCTTTAATTTTAAGTTCAGGTGTACTGAGATCAACTATTTCCTGCGCATCTTTATCATCCAAGTTCTCCGGCCACCTTATAATTATAGCTTCTTCCATGCTGGGATTATTTTAAGCCAATGTACTAAAAATATTATTTACCTTCCCTGATTTCCGCGTCAATCAGCTGTTGGTGCCATGCCCAAAGCTCATCTAGCGTACCGAAATTTTGTGGGATGGGGTTGTTTGAGCGAAACGCTTCGTCAATAGTAAGTGCTTTATAGTGGCTAAAGTAACTTTCGCAGGTGCGGCGTGGATTGTTACCAAGAGAAGATTTAAAATAAGAGTCGCAGCGGTAATACTCGCACCAGCTCCTAGTATTACAATGTGCCTACCACCCATCACTTGGTTAATTCCCTGTTCAATTGTTAGTCTTGGCATAAAATTAGGTTAATAATTCTCCCGCACCCATTTTGATAGGTTTTGAGGGCGATCGTTGAATACTGTAATCAATATAATACCCGTCATATCCAAGAATTTTTAGGACAATACGGTTAAAAAGTACATGATAAACCCTGGAAAGGACGACATCTTCATTAACGGTTTTATCATTACTGTAATTCCGATTACCATGCGTCATTTTATTACGAAGATTAATGGCTGCCTTTTCCTGCTTTTCAATATCAAGGCCGAGTATAGAAAGGAAAAAGTTTATTTTTTCATTAGGCCCTTTTCTGAAAGCTCCCTTTAGTTTATTGATAATAATCTCCCCGCCATCAAATGTGGATAGCTTTGCTGTTAGCGAAGAAACCTCATTGGCGATTAGAGTATCATACTCTTTTTGTGGTAAATATTCTAATTTGATATTTCCAGTCATATCTAAATATTTGCCTGCAATAATCTCCAATGCCCCCGCTAAAATTGGTAAATTTACGCCAACAGGCGTTACTAGAGCAATATGCAGGCGTTCAACAGCATGATCCAACAATAATTTTTTCTGCAATTCAAGGTAACGTGCAAAAAGGCTGTTCAGTTGCAGTTGTATATTGCCCCATTCGTATTCAAAATTAAAATGAATTGGTGGCATCGGAGGTTGGGGTTTCAGGGAAATGTCCGGGCTGTCAAGCAAAGTTTCTACCAGATAGTCATCTCTTAGTTTGCTATAACCATAATAATAAAACTGCTGACCAAATAAAAATGAAACAAAGCGCCGAAGGTTACGCAACAGTTCTTCGTTAAGTTTAGCAATCTGTTCATCCCGGAACTCAAAGCAAATACCTGTCATGCCCCCCTTCATAAAATGATCGGGGACTTTAGCAATAATACATTTGATCTGAGGAATATCAAGGACAATAAAATCTCTTGATGTCGAGCTGCTCACAAATAAGTTCTTATCAGAATCATACTCATCAATACCAATCCTTACTTTTTGGGCATTATCTTGAAATGATCTTGATGTTGCCCCATAAAAGTGCGATGAGATTCCTGAACATAGGAACCATTCAAAGTGTTTGTTGGGTATTTTCTCTCCATCATTTAAGAACTGTATCTCAACAGTATCAAACAGCAAATCGATAGTTGTAAGATGCCCCGATTCATTATGAGTCAAACTATTAATCTGATAACCACCGAAAATACACCTGTTTAGTTTCGCCCGATTTCCGTTCTTATCCACCCCTTCAATAATCTGATGTTGGGTTATGTTTCCTTGACCTATATATTTATCAGAATATTTAAAATCTTTTAACTTGCCAACGATTTTAGCTTTTAACTGCAAATTATCATCACGCCAAACCTCCAAATTCGCGTTTTCATCTAATTGAAATTCCGGGTCTTCAATTTTAAGACTATTCAAAACTAAAGGGAAGTCAATCGCTTCCCATTCTAGGTGAGGATTATAAATGGCTGGATAAGATTTCATGTTGTATAAAGATGGTTTTTTTATATGTATTTTAAAGTATCTTAAACGAACTTTGAACGATGCCAAAACTACTTTATCACTACACTTCATACACTGCTTTTTGCAGCATTATCAGCGGCGAAAACCTCAGGTTCACAAATATTGGATTTCTAAACGATGCATTGGAATATCAATATGGCGTTGGTCTTTTCATTCAAGCCATACAGAGTTTCGAGTCTAAAAATAACATCAAGGACACATTTGATACTGCTTTAATAAACCGATTTACATTTTTAAATCAGGTTTACACAATCTCCTTTTGTGAAAATGGGGATGACTTAAATCTTTGGCGGGGATATTGCCCCAAAGAGGGGGGGATTGCGATTGGTTTCAATAAGGATACCGTGTTCCCCAGCAAAGATGTTTTGTTGAATAAGTGTCAATATGGCAATCCATATAAAGACATTATAGTTGCCTCGAACTACCAAAGAATAAGAAGTAAGTTTTTAAACATAGAAACTCTTCACAAAGACCTCGAACATATAAAGTTTACGTTCGATTTAGCCCATGTTAAAAGTCCAAGCTTCAGTGGAGAGAACGAGTGGCGAGGGGTAATAAAAGCAGGAAACCATAAAATACAATACCTGGTAAAGAACTCCATGATCGTTCCTTTTACTGATCAGAAATTCAATAAAAGAAGTATAAAAGAAATCCTGATTGGGCCATCAGTGCACCAAGATAAGATTAAAGAGGCTTTAGAGCTTATGACAAAACAATTCAATATCCCCTGCGATATTATTAAGTCCAATATCCCTTTTGTACAGTATTAGAGAATGGCAGGGGGGCATTACAAATATGTCCATTAACTAAAAATTTCCCGTTGATACTCTTGTCAAACAAATGTTGTGTTGTTTTTACCGAAATCCATAGCAATGTGCGTACTGTCACCGACTGGTTGACACCATTGATCCGCTCGAATTTGATTTTGCCAACGGGTGCTTCCAATCGCAATGAACTATAAGCAACCTCCGGCAGAAATGATAGGTTTTTGTCGAAATACAATCGCTGTACACTCGATAGGTAGTACCTTTTAAATGCATATTTTGCCAAACATTATTGGCATACGCAGAAGTAATTTTATACTTATAATCCTCGCTAGGACTTACATCACTACGTGCAAGTTCATTGGAAAAGAACCGGCCTTGTTCTTCATATTCCTTAGCCATAGGTAAATCCTGTGGTGTATTGTATTGTATTGTATTGTCCGCGATAAAAAGGCTTAACAGCATTAAGAAACATGGTCTACTATTTGCTTAATGGTTGAAATTACCATATGTTAAAAATATTTTTTATCAAGACTATAATATTAGTGCACTTGATAATAATTTTATTAAACTAATGGATAAAAAAAATGAGCAATTTTCATTGTTATCCCCTATACAAAATGCGAATTCTAGCCCACATTATTATAAAGGAAAATCACCTTAAAGCGGCCTTTGGTGTTGAAACAAGCGGCGTCGAAATCAGCTAGATTACCGGTAGTAGTGGAAACTGGCATCTATATTCATTGATATGTATTATCATGGTACATTTGTTAAATGTAACTGTGTGCGGGAACTAATTGAGCAACGGTCCAGGTTATGTGCTGATGATATTCTGGTGTTAGAGGGAATTCTGACAGATTTTGAGGGTTGATTCTAAGTTAGGCTCAACTATTATTCTTTCATAAAAATAAAGATAGATAGTTTGGCGCTATTCTGGTGCCAAATCATCTAGTCCTAATTCCAATTGGCCGTTTTTCCTGTCAACCATTTTATTGAAATGGGTAATAAATTGTTTCCAATTATCAGAAATTCGCATAACGGCTATTACTTGGTTCAGCTGCGCTGATAAATGCGGATGTCCTGTATCTGAAGTTAAACTTTGAAAAAATCTTGCTGTGTAATTTCCAGCAGCACTTTTAGGTGTGTTCTTCTTTAGTTCTTCCAGGATACCTTTAGGGAGCTGATCATAAATTATTCTGTTTGTCCATTTTCCAACAATACCCGGTCTTCTTTTTATATCACTCACAGTATATCCCCAGCCATTCAGTCTGAATATTTCTCTATAATAAGTGTCAGGGAAGGTTTTTTGCCAGCTTAATAGCTCATCTGAAATGTATGCCTTTAGGATTGTCTGTAAAGCATCCCGCTCGCGGTCATACTGATACCCAGTAACTTCGTCTACCAGTGCGATAATCCCGACCTTTGCTACAGATCTAATAATTATTTCTGCTTGGTCTGCATAGATGATCTGATTATCCTTTAACACGCCAGATTTTTTCAAGTCTATTAACGCGTCACAAAAGTCAATTAACTTAGTAGCTTCATAACCATAGGTCATGGATTGAGAGCCACCAGCGTTATTCCTTTTAAATTTTATAACCTCGGAAAGTCCAGCTATTATTTCAGGCTTAATGTGTGTAGATATGTTTTTTCCACCAACAAATTTAACCAGCCAATCCCCGCTTGTCCCCTCGTAGCCAATCGCTTTTTGCATGCCGTTTCTAGATAACACACGTGTACCATCTGTCAATACATAACAAGGTATTTCAATTGAACCAATTATCAATGGTGTTTTGTCAGATCCGTATTCTGCTTTTAATGTTTTCTTTGCCATAGCGCTAATTTTGATCTGCAATATAGCAAACATACATTTTAAAAATAAATTCTTATCTTCACTCCTGAGAGCATTAATTTAAGGAGTTAGGCCGTAATGGTTCATCCCCTTTCTTTTTTAAAATTATTATAGAGGTGAATATAGCTGTTCCAGTAGATTTATTGCTATCCAATGACAGATATCAAAAAAGGTTTATTCTGGTGTTTTATGGTGCTTTCCGGTAAAATTTGGTGTAAAAAACAAAAATATTTTTTAAATATTTAAAGT
>NZ_QAIL01000097.1 GCF_003061025.1 Pedobacter sp. HMWF019
ATTACATATAAAAGTGAAATTATGAAAGTAGCACTAATAGGAGCAAGCGGTTTTGTAGGAACCAGTATCCTTAAAGAATTGTTAAGCCGTGGACATGAGGTTCTGGCCCTGGTTCGTCAGCCAGAGAAAATTACATTGGAAAATGAGAAATTAACTGTTAAAGGGGTTGATGTATTGGATACGAATGCCTTAACGAATGCTGTTAAAAATGAAGATGCGGTGATTAGTGCCTATAATGCAGGCTGGACGAACCCAAACCTTTACAATGATTTCCTTGCTGGGTCAGAGGCTATCCAGAAAGCGGTTAAAGATGCCGCTAAACCACGTTTGATTGTGATCGGTGGAGCTGGAAGTTTAGAAATTAACGGTCAGCAGCTGGTAGACGGACCCGAATTCCCTGCAGCATATAAAGCCGGAGCCACAGCAGCAAGAGATTACCTGAATATTCTAAAAAAAGAAACGGATTTTCAATGGACTTTCTTTAGCCCAGCTATTGAAATGCACCCTGGAATTACAACTGGACGCACCGGTAAATATCGCTTAGGAAAAGACCAGCCCGTATTTGATGCGAACAACAAATGCAGTCTTTCTGTAGAAGACTTAGCGGTTGTTATTGTAGATGAACTGGAAAACAATCAACATCCTCAGCAGCGCTTTACGGCAGCCTATTAATTCCATTTATTTACAAATGGCCGATGTTTGGCACCTCAAACATTGGCCATCTTTTTGCTACCTTCGTGTGTATAATCCAATTCAAAAAGGCATTATCATACGACTACAATGGAATTCATCTATACTATTCAGCACATTTCCCAAATCCTACATGCAACTTCGGCTATAACTCAGCCAGATACTCAAATTCAGAACCTTTTGATCGATAGCAGAACGGTCATTGATCCTGAATCATCATTATTCTTTGCCTTACCTGCACAAAGAAACGGGCATGAATATATTAAAGATGCTTACGAGCATGGGATCCGGAATTTTGTCATTAGTGATCAGAACTATAATGGTGTCTATTCCGATGCCAATTACCTGCTGGTAGAAAATGTGCTCAAAGGGCTCCAGAAATTGGCCGCCTATAACCGTAAATTGTATGATATTCCTGTACTGGCCATCACAGGAAGTAACGGTAAGACCATCGTCAAAGAATGGTTGTACCAGTTGCTTGCCACAGATTATAATCTGGTCAGAAGCCCAAAGAGTTTTAACTCCCAGATCGGTGTTCCTTTGTCTGTTTGGCAGATGGGAAAAGAACATACTATGGGGCTTTTTGAAGCCGGAATCTCCAAGAGTGGAGAAATGGAGGCGCTTGCCGAAATTATACAACCTACCATAGGTATCCTGACCAATATCGGAGAAGCCCATGCAGAAGGTTTCTCTTCAGGGAAGGAAAAACTACTGGAAAAATTAAAACTGTTTGCAGGTGCTGAACTCCTTATTTATGCACCAGAGTATACAATGGGACTAACTGCAAAAGAGCTGCCTGGACAAAGAAAATTTTCCTGGAGCACCTCTGCAGAAGCCGATCTAAGGGTCTTGTTCATTGAGCCAATAGATGGCCGGAGTTATATCCGGGCAAAATATAAAGGAGAAGAAATCGAATGCCTGATCCCTTTCCGTGACCGCGCATCAGTAGAAAATGGTATCATCTGTTGGGCTACTCTGCTTGCTTTAGGTTACAGTCCTGACGAAGCGGATATTAGACTTGAAAAGCTTACACTGGTCAAAATGCGCCTGGAATTAAAAAATGGCATTAATCAGTGTTCGGTTATTGACGATTCTTATAGTGCAGATATTTCTTCACTTGCAATCGCTCTTGATTTTTTAAACCTGCAGAACCAGCACCTCAAGAAAACGTTGATCCTGTCTGATCTTCCTGAAACGGGAAAAAGCAATGAAGTGCTTTATGAAGAGATCTCCTCCCTGATCCGGCAAAAACACCTGAACCGGTTGATCGGTATCGGACCAAATATCTCGGCCTTTGCAGCCCTTTTCGACTTAGAAAAGGAATTCTATGCCAGTACCCCTGATTTTATAGAAAAATTTCCTGGTCTGCACTTCAACAATGAAACTATTCTGGTTAAAGGAGCGAGAAAATTTGAATTTGAAAGGATCAGTAAACTGCTCACCCAAAAAATACATGATACCGTGCTGGAGATAGATCTGAATGCCCTTGCCGGCAATCTCAAATTCTATAAATCTATGCTGAAACCAGGTGTTAAGATCATGGTTATGGTAAAGGCTTTTTCTTATGGCAGCGGAAGTTTTGAAATTGCCAATGTGCTCCAATACCATAAAATTGACTACCTCGCCGTTGCCTATGCTGATGAAGGTATAGTACTTAGAAGAGGTGGGATTACCATGCCAATTATGGTCATGAGCCCTGAGCCTTCAGCTTTTGAGGCTATTGTTAAGTATAAACTAGAGCCTGAATTGTATAATCTGGACATTCTGAAAGGTTTCCTGAACTTTTTGCCAGACCACGAACATGACTATCCCGTGCACATCAAAATAGATACGGGCATGCACCGTCTTGGTTTTGATGAAACAGATGTAGATGGCTTACTGCAGACCTTGAAGCACGCTCATGGCATCAAAATAAAATCTGTTTTCTCTCATCTGGTGGGGAGTGAAGAAGCCCGTCATGATGATTTTACCAGGTACCAGATTAACCTTTTCAAAAAAATCACAGAAAGAATTAGCCAGGAACTGGATTACGATTATATCAAGCATATTTCCAATACCTCAGGGATTTCAAGACATCCGGAAGCCCAGTTTGATATGGTGAGGTTGGGTATTGGGTTGTATGGCTATGACGGAGGTTTGGAACAGAACAGAGGATTGCAAACGGTGGCCAGCCTTAAAACAACGGTTACACAGGTTAAACATATTAAGCCAATGGAAACCATAGGCTACAGCCGTAACGGCATCTTACCAGAAGGCGGACAAATTGCAACCGTAAAAATTGGTTATGCCGACGGGTATACCCGAGGCTTTGGAAATGGTATTGGCCAGATGCTGGTCAAAGGTAAGCTGGTTCCAACAATTGGTTCTATCTGCATGGATATGTGTATGTTGGATGTAACGGGTATGGATGTTAAAAATGGTGATGAAGTGATGGTATTTGGTCATGAACTCCCTATTTTGGAGCTGGCTAAACAGATCCATACCATCCCTTATGAGATCCTGACGAATATTTCCCAAAGAGTGAAACGAATCTATTTTTATGAGTAGTTTTGCGGCAGGAATAAACAGGAATAAATCTGTACCCGGAAACAGATTTATACGATGATTAGAATTACGTTATGAACAGAATTGGAAGGGCATTATTAAATTACCTGATTAAAGGATTGCTGATTGTTTTGCCTATTGCATTAAGCATTTTTATTGTGGTATGGGGTGTAACTACTGTAGATAGCTGGCTGAATGTCAATAATATTCTTGGTGTTGATCCCAGAACTGGCGCCAGCCGGAATATTCCTGGACTCGGTCTTGCTTTAGTAGTAGGGATCATCCTTGCTGCGGGTATTTTTGTGACTAATTTTGTAACGGAACCTATGTACAACTGGTTCCAGAAAATGCTCGATAAACTCCCTATTATCAAGTTTATTTATTCTTCTATTAAGGATTTAACAGAAGCTTTTGTTGGAGATGAAAAGAAGTTTAACCATCCGGTATTGGTAGAGGTAGAAGGTAACCTGAAGCGGATTGGTTTTTTAACACAAAGCGATCTTGCAGCGATTGATTTGCCTGGAGAAGCGATTGTGTACTTCCCTTTTTCTTATTCTTTCGCAGGTCAGGTATATGTGGTGAGTAAGGACAAGATAAAGCCTTTGAAGATGAGTGCGGCGGATGCCATGAAGTTGGTGGTATCTGGCGGAGTTAGCCATTTCTAAAAAATTGAACTACTATTCGACTCCTCAAAGCTTTTGCGGAAGGGCAAAACCTTTGCATGTCGTCTCACAGCAGCTCAATTTTTGAGGAATGGATAGCACTCCCGACAGAAGGGGTAAGGAGACCGGTATAGAGCAGATAAAGAGTAAAGTCTCAAAGCTTTTGCGGAAGGGCAAAACCTTTGCATGTCGTCTCACAGCAGCTCAATTTTTAAGGAATGGATAGCACTCCCGACAGAAGGGGTAAGGAGACCGGTATAGAGCAGATAAAGAGTAAAGTCTCAAAGCAGCTCAATTTTTGAAGAATGGATAGCACTCCCGACAGAAGGGGTAAGGAGACCAGTAGAGTGGAAAACCGAAATGGAGCAGACAAAGAGCAGAAATAGGAAAGCTTAATTAAGTGGATAGCAGAAAAAAATAATTTGAATAGCGATGATTACAATATATCACAACAACAGATGCAGCAAGAGCAGGACTGCTTTGGGAATTTTGGAGGATAGTGGAAAAGAATTTGAAGTGGTGAATTATTTGCAAAATACGCCTTCGGTGGAAGAACTCACAGCAATTGTTAAAAAGCTGGATATTAAAGCAAAAGATCTTGTTCGGAAAACGGAGTCTGTTTACACAGAAAAATATAAAGGAAAGGATCTTTCTGAAGAGGAGTGGATCTCCACAATGGTTGAATATCCTATTTTGATAGAGCGGCCAATTGTTGTGTCTGGTGATAAGGCTGTTATTGGCCGGCCAACGGAGAATATCTATACTATCCTGTCTGATCAGGATTAGCCATTGAGCAGCTTTGATTCCTATCTATTAAATGAACTGTTCTATGTATTCCGTTTTGCGCCCCGCCCGGATATCCCCCATGCTTATGGCGCAAACAAAATCTTAATATATCTGCGGAAAGGCCTTGACGGGTTTGCGCCCCCTTCAGGGCGCCTAAGCCGGCGCTAGCCTTGGAGCAGATATATTAAGATTTTGTGGTACAATAACACCCCTTCTTAAACCTTGGAGCAGATGTATTAAGATTTTGTGGTACAATAACACCCCTTCTTAAACCTTGGAGCAGATATATTAAGATTTTGTGGTACAATAACACTCCTTCTTAAACCTTGAAGCAGATGTATTAAGATTTTGTGCTACAATAACACCCTCTAAAAGTTCGGTTTCAATACATACTTATCATAGAACCTGAAAATATGCTCAGCAGCTTCCTCTGCAGTATCCACCAAACGGAACAGGTTCAGATCCTCCGCATGAATATTGTGTTCTTTATGAAGCATGGTCGTTGTGATCCAGTCTACCAAACCACTCCAGTAAGATTTACCCACTAAAACGATCGGGAAACGGGCCACCTTACCCGTTTGGATCAAGGTAATCGCCTCAAACAACTCATCCATAGTTCCCATACCACCAGGCAATACAATAAAGCCCTGAGAATATTTCATAAACATAACCTTACGGATAAAGAAGTAATCAAATTCCAGGAGCTTATTGTGGTCAATATACTTATTGTGGAACTGCTCAAAAGGCAAGTCAATATTTAAACCCACAGACTTACCACCATTCATATGAGCACCCTTATTACCCGCTTCCATGATACCCGGACCACCGCCCGTAATCACGCCATAACCACGTTCGGTCAACAACCTTCCGCATTCTACAGCAATCTCGTAATAAGGATTCGTTTCCGCAGTCCTGGCAGATCCGAAGATCGATACACAAGGACCAATTTTAGCCAGTTTCTCAAAGCCGTCCACAAATTCAGCCATGATTTTGAAGATTTGCCAGGAGTCAGTTACTTTAATTTCCTGCCAGTTTTTATTTTCAAATGCACTTCTTATTTTCTCTTCACTTGTCATTCTAAATAGATTAATGTTCTAAAATTTTGTTTGCAGATCTGTTTTTTTACTGATCAGTAATAACCCGATAAAGGTGATCAAACCATTCACCAGGATCAACTCTACGCTAAAGACATAACCACCCAGCAACTCTGCAGAATATGCATTTAATAAATAACATACAGCAGGAGAGAGGATGCAGACTAAAGGTACTAATTTATCATGTAAACCCCTTTTTACAAAAAGGCCAAAACTATATAAACCCAAAAGCGGACCATAAGTATAGGAAGCAACTTTAAATATCCCTTTCACAACAGACTCATCGTTCACCGCATTAAATATGATAATAACCAGGAAAAGAACGATAGAAAAACCAATATGTACCATATGACGTTTTTTTACCGCCTCCTTTGAATTGGAATCCTCCCGCTTATCCATGTGCAGAAAATCCACACAGAAAGAGGTTGTCAAAGCCGTTAAAGCAGAATCCGTTGTCGCAAAAGTAGCGGCCGTTAGCCCCAGCATAAAAACAATAGCCGGAATTACACTCAGGTGATTTAAAGCGATCTCAGGAAAAAGGAAATCTGTTCTCGGCTTACCTGTAATATGGTCTAAAGGAATTGCAATCCCATTCTTTGTTGCATAGATATATAACAAGGCCCCAACACTTAAAAAGAAAATATTCAGAACCACAAATACACCTGTAAAAGTAAACATGTTCTTTTGAGCCTCTTTGATCGTTTTCATACTCAGGTTTTTCTGCATCAGATCCTGGTCAAGACCGGTCATTGCTATCGTTACAAAAATTCCGCCCAGCAGCTGCTTACTAAAGTGGAAATTGCTCGTCAGGAAATCCTCATAAAAGAATATCTTTGAATAGCCACTGTTCTTAACGGTTTCAAACGCCTTTGGGATATCTAAATCCAGGCTGTTGCAGATAAAGTATAAAGTCAGGAAAACAGAAAGTACCAGGAAAAAAGTCTGTAATGTATCCGTGATGATAATGGTTTTTAAGCCCCCCTTAAAGGTATAGGACCAGATTAAACCAAGAGAGATCAGTACTGTAGCCCAGAAAGGTATACCATAACTGTCAAATATAAAACGCTGTAATACAATCACCACCAGGTATAAACGGAAAGCAGAGCCAATAGTCCGGCTGATCAGGAAGATAGAAGCTGCTGTCTTATAGCTGTAATAGCCCAGCCGTTGTTCAATGTAACTGTAAATAGAGGTCAGCTTCATCCTGTAATACAAAGGCAGTAATACGGTAGCAATAATAATAAAGCCAATCGCATTACCCAATACAAACTGGAAATACTGGAACTGATTACCAGAGGGTGCACCTACCTCTCCGGGAACCGAGATGAAAGTAACCCCGGATAAAGCTGTGCCAATCATACCAAAAGCAACCAGGTACCATTTTGAGTTCCGGTTGGCAATAAAGAAAGTAGAGTTGTCAGACGATTTCTTTGAAGTGGCAAAGGCAATAACAATCAGGATCAGAAAATAACCGATTAAAAAAGACAAAAGTATCGCTGGACTCATAGTATGTTTTTAGGTTCTAAATGTAAGAAAATCATCTTCTAAAAATCAAATAAGAGCAGATAAATTTCCCTGTAGCCATTTTCAGGCAGATCAAAATGCAAAATCATCTGTTTAGAATTATTTATAAAACGTAAATATTTTTTGTGCTGCTCACAAATGCTAAATCAATTTATATAAGTTTGTAAAATGAATTTTTCTTCAAAATTGCTGGAGGATGCTGTTAATGAGTTTGCTAAACTACCAGGAGTAGGTCAAAAGACCGCACTTCGGCTGGTGTTACATTTGTTAAACAGAGAAAAGGAAGAAGTAGAACATTTCGGTAGCTCTGTGATCAGGCTCAGGAACGAAATCAAACATTGCAGCATTTGTCACAACATCTCCGATCAGGAGATTTGTGAAATTTGTACTGCAGCCAAAAGAGATAAAGAAGTGATTTGCGTGGTAGAAGATACCAGAGATGTGATGGCTGTAGAAAACACCTCGCAGTATTTTGGTGTATATCATGTCTTGGGTGGTTTAATCTCTCCAATGGATGGAATTGGCCCTTCAGATCTTTTTATTGATTCGCTGGTCCAGCGTGTGGCAACTACGCCTATCAAAGAGGTCATTCTGGCACTCAGCGCTACGATGGAAGGAGATACCACGCTTTTCTATTTATATAAAAAACTCAAGGATTTTCAAATCCCCATCACCACTATCGCCAGGGGTATTGCCTTTGGCGGAGAGTTAGAATATGCTGATGAGATCACATTAGGACGTTCTATTGTAACCAGGGTACCTTACGAATCCAGCATCAGATGATCATCCAATTAAATACAGTCCATGGAATTTAAGAATAAAGTTGTAGTGATTACCGGCGCCTCTTCCGGCATTGGTAAGGCTTGTGCCGAAGAATTTGCAAAACGCGGGGCAAACCTTGTTCTGGCTGCAAGACAATATGTAAATCTGTGCGAAATCACAGCTGAACTGGAGAGAAAATACAACATCAAGGCGGTAGCTGTACAGGCTGATGTGAGTAAAGAAGAAGATTGCAAAGGCATCGTCAAACAAGCCCTGCTCACTTTTAATAAGATAGATATACTGGTCAACAATGCCGGACTGTCTATGCGAGCCTTATTTAATGAGCTGGATTTATCTGTTCTTAAAAATCTGATGGATGTGAACTTCTGGGGAACCGTTTACTGCACCAAATATGCTTTGGATGAAATTCTGAAAACCAAGGGCAGTATTATTGGCGTTTCTTCCATTGCAGGCTATCGGGGTTTGCCGGGCAGGACAGGATATTCTGCTTCGAAATTTGCGATGAATGGTTTTATGGAATCTTTACGTACAGAACTTTTACCTACAGGCGTCCATGTTATGGTGGCCTGCCCGGGATTTACAACCTCCAATATCCGTGTAGCGGCCTTGTCTAAAGATGGCGCCTCTCATGGAGAAACCAGTATGGAAGAAGGAAAAATGATGTCTGCGGAAGAAGTTGCCCGCCGTATTGTTGATGGTATTTCTGCCCGCAAACGAACCCTGGTGATGACTGCCCAGGGTAAACTGACGGTATGGATCAATAAATTGCTGCCTGCTCTGGCCGATAAGCTGGTCTATAATCATTTTACCAAGGAGAAAAAGGCACTGATCAAATAAATCTCCGTTTTATTCGCTGGGTTCCAATTTTTCAATATGTCCAATTTTAGACATATCCATTACGGTCTGGCCATTGCTGTCGTTAGAAAAAATATTGATGAATCTGGCCTGATGTACAATATCTTCATCCCGGTAGGAGGTTCTGGTATGTACCGTTTGTGAAAAGGTATCATCAAAGGCCTTCACCATGATGAGCAATTCCACTTCCGCTTCTGCAAGGTCTTTAGCCGTTTTATCATAAATAGGGCTGTTTTCATCGATAGGATGAACTACTGTCCAGCTCATGGTCAGTAAGCCGATCTTTGACCTTTCCAGTTCCAGGGGGTAAAACCGGCGTGTCTTCTTTCCCTCTATCGTTTCATTATAAGACATCACCACCTGAACCTCCACTTCAATCAGTTGATTGTTCCTCAGGTTTGCCATTCTGAACATCAGGCCCTTAATCCCTTTGTAGGGAGCGATGACCATGTGCTGACTGTAAATGATTTTTGCATTCGGTCTGGAAAAACGTCCGTAGAGCAAACCAGTAGCCAAAGCAAAAGCCAGCAAGCCCAGCATAGATTCAAAGGCCGCTACAATACTCGTCAGAAAACCATCCGGACTAATATGTCCATAACCTACGGTAGAAATGGTCTGGGCAGAGAAAAAGAAAGCATCAAAAAAATGGTCCCTTGGAGTAATGCCGTCCGCACCCTTCAGATGCTGTATCCCAATGGTCACATATAAAAAGGCAAACAGTACATTTACCACTATATAAGCAAGAAGGATCACCAGCAGGAATTTCTTCCAGGTCATAGAGATCAGCCAGTTATAAGTGTCGGAAGTTCTGAAAAATGGCAGCCCAATACGTTTTACATTAGAAGTGCCATTGATATTCATCAACCTTTGATTGGCACTTACCGGCCGGGTGCCAAATCCAAGATCGTCATCCAGCTGCGATTTTCTTTTAAATAATGCCATAATTCTCAATAATTTTAAGAAATGTTTTGCAAATAATAAAAACTATTCCATCTTTGCCTTACGATGATATTAACAAACGGACTTAACATTTGGTGGTGGCACAACGCAAGCGCGTAGTGTAACCCTGTTTTGTACGTTTTATTTTATATAAATAATTTGAGGGTTGCTATAAAAGGCAACCTTTTTTGTTTTACAGCCATGAAGAAAATATTAAACCACCTTTTCGAGAACAAAAGTTTCAGCCGCGCTGAAGCACAGAAGATCCTGACTTCTATTGCACTGGGCGAATACAATACTTCTCAGATTGCCGCCTTCATCACTGCCTATGGTATGCGGAACATCACTGTACAGGAATTACAAGGCTTCCGCGATGCCATGCTGGATCTTTGTGTTAAAATCAATCTTTCTGATTACGAACTGATTGATCTTTGCGGGACAGGGGGAGATGGAAAAGATACCTTTAATATCTCTACCCTGGCATCTTTTGTGGTCGCCGGTACAGGAAACAAAGTAGCAAAACATGGTAATTATGGGGTGTCGTCTGGATGTGGTTCTTCCAACGTGATGGAATATCTGGGTTACCAGTTTACCAATGATCAGGATGTTCTGAAACGTAGTCTCGATACAGCAGGCATCTGTTTTATCCATGCGCCATTGTTTAATCCAGCCATGAAAACTGTTGCACCTATCCGAAGAGAGCTTGGGGTGAAGACCTTTTTTAATATGCTGGGGCCGATGTGTAATCCGGCTCAGCCCAAAAATCAGCTGGTAGGCGTTTTTAGTCTGGAACTGGCCCGCTTGTATGCTTATTTATACCAGGATACCGATAAAAACTATACGATCCTTCATGCCTTAGGTGGCTTTGATGAAATTTCGCTGACCTGCGATATTAAAACCTTCAGTCCAAAAGGGGAGGCTATGATCAAAGTCTCAGATCTTGGATTTGAAAAGATCAGCGAGCAAGAGATCAAAGGAGGAGATACCGTTGAATCTTCCGCGCGGATATTCACCGATATCCTGAATGGAAAAGGAACCGATGCCCAAAATAATGTAGTGCTTTGCAATGCTGCGCTGGCACTTCAGACCATCAAAAGTTCCAGATCCTTTGCCGACTGCTTTTACGAGGTCGAAGAATCTTTACTTAGTAAAAATGCCCTGAACAGCTTTAAACAACTTATCGGATCATGAAACAGCCAAAATTAAAGATTTGCGGAATGCGTGAACCTACGAATATGCTGGCTGTTTCCGCATTGGTGCCAGATTATATGGGGTTTATCTTTTATCCCAGATCTAAACGCTATGCTGCTCATTTATCTCCTGTATTTACAAAGAAACTACCAAAATCAATCAAAAAAACAGGGGTTTTTGTAGATGAAGAAATGGAAAAAGTACAGGAACGCCTGGTCGAATTTGAGTTGTCTGCAGTGCAGCTTCACGGAAAGGAAAGTCCATCTTATTGTGCAGAATTAAAGGCATTCAGCCCGGAAACCGAAGTCATCAAAGCTTTTGGCGTTGACGAATCTTTTGATTTTGAAAGTTTGATTCCCTATGTTACTGTCGCAGATTACTTTCTTTTTGATACCCAGACACCAGACCATGGTGGTTCGGGAAAGCGTTTTAATTGGTCTCTTCTGGAAAACTACCACCTGGATGTACCTTATTTTCTTAGTGGTGGGATTGGATTGGACAGTATAGAAGAGATCAGGAAGATCAAAGACGAACGCCTGTATGCCATAGACATCAACAGTAAATTTGAACTGGAGCCAGGACTTAAGAATTTAGTGCAATTAACAGAATTTAAAAATCAACTGTTCCGCTGAGCAGAAAGTGGAATCAAATCAATAAGACTATGAATTATTTTGTCAACGAAAAAGGCTATTACGGAGATTTCGGCGGTGCCTACATCCCGGAAATGCTGTATCCTAATGTAGAAGAACTCAGACAGAACTACCTGAAGATCATTAACGATGAATCTTTCAAAAAAGAATTCCATCAGTTGCTAAAAGACTATGTAGGAAGACCTTCGCCTTTGTACCTGGCCAAACGTTTATCTGCAAAATACAATGCCAATATCTTTTTGAAAAGAGAAGATTTAAATCATACCGGTGCACATAAAATCAACAATACCATTGGTCAGATTCTTTTGGCCGAACGCCTCGGTAAAAAACGCATTATCGCAGAAACCGGTGCAGGACAGCATGGCGTAGCGACAGCAACAGTATGTGCCCTTCGCGGTTTGGAATGCGTGGTCTATATGGGAGAAATTGATATCCAGCGACAGGCACCGAATGTGGCCCGTATGAAAATGCTGGGGGCTAAAGTTGTTCCAGCCACTTCAGGTTCCAAAACCCTGAAAGACGCGACCAATGAAGCCATGCGTGACTGGGTAAATAATCCCGTAGACACCCACTATATTATTGGTTCAGTAGTAGGACCGCACCCTTATCCAGATATGGTGGCCATTTTTCAATCCATTATTTCTGAAGAAACTAAAAAACAATTGAAGGAACAAACCGGCAACGACCAGCCCGACTATGTTCTGGCCTGTGTAGGTGGCGGTAGCAATGCCATGGGCATGTTCTATCACTTCATTAACGACGAAAACGTAAAACTGGTTGCTGTAGAGGCAGCGGGGCAAGGGGTAAACAGTGGCCATTCTGCGGCAACAACCGCACTGGGTAAAGAAGGGGTGTTACATGGAAGCAGAAGCATTCTGATGCAAACAGAAGATGGACAAGTTGTAGAGCCCTTTTCCGTTTCTGCAGGACTGGATTATCCAGGCATTGGACCACAGCATGCCCATTTGTTCAAAACGGGCAGAGGTAAATATGTATCAATCACAGATGATGAATCTTTGCAGGCCGGACTTCTTTGTACGCAGCTGGAGGGTATTATTCCTGCTATAGAAAGTGCACACGCCTTGGCGTATTTAGAAAAAATGACCTTTACAGGCCATGAAAATGTAGTGGTATGCCTTTCCGGAAGAGGAGACAAAGACATGGATACCTATATGAAATACTTTGGACTATAATCAGCAAGACGATGAACAGAATCAATAAATTATTCCAGGAAAAACCATCCAATATCCTTTCTATTTATTATACAGCAGGCTTTCCCGAGCTGGGCGATACCTTGCTGATTGCTGAAGAGCTTGAGCGGGCAGGAGCCGATATGCTGGAAATCGGCTTTCCTTATTCCGATCCTGTCGCAGATGGCCCGGTGATACAGGCCAGCAGCAAACAGGCACTGGAAAACGGAATGGACCTAAAAACCCTTTTTAACCAATTAAAAGACCTCCGTTCCAGGATCAATATTCCCATTCTTCTGATGGGCTATGTAAATCCAATGCTGCAGTTTGGCGTAGAAAATTTTTGTAAAGCCTGTGCAGAAGTAGGTGTAGATGGCTGTATTGTTCCCGACCTGCCTATGGCCGAATACGAAGAGCATTACCAGGAAATTTTTAAGCAATACAACCTGAGTAACATCTTCCTGGTTACACCACAAACCTCTGAGGAACGCATCCGGAAAATAGATGAACTCAGTACAGGTTTTGTTTATCTGATCTCTTCTTCAGCAACGACAGGAAAAAACCTGCAGGTCTCTCAAAATACGGAAGACTATTTCGCCAGGATCGCTGCTATGAAACTCAGGAATCCAACCATGATTGGATTTGGTATCAACAATAAAGCAACTTTCGATAAAGCCTGCCAGTTTGCCAATGGCGCCATTATAGGAACGGCCTTTGTTAAGGTCCTTTCGCAAGATAAATCTGCCGCCGGCATTCATAAATTCATGAAATCTATTTCCGAATAGAATACCTACAGTTTGGGAGACTAAAACAGGTCTTCCAAACTTCCTTTTCCTTCCCTGATCACCTCAAAATCGCCCGAAGTACAGTCGATAACTGTAGAAGGTTCATTGTCTCCATAGCCACCATCAATTACCAGATCAACTGTATTTTCATATTTCTCGTGGATCAGTTCAGGATCTGTGGAATACTCGATCAGCTCATCATCATCCTTAATGGAAGCAGAGATGATCGGATTGCCCAATTGTCTTACAATTTCCTGCGCAATAGCATTGTCAGGTACCCTTATACCCACTGTTTTCTTTTTAGAGCTCAGTAATTTTGGTACATTATTATTGGCATTCAAAATAAAAGTATAAGGACCAGGTAAGGCCTTTTTCAATACCCGGAAAGTAGTGGTGTCAATTGGTTTGATGTAATCAGAAATGTGCCGTAAATCAGAGCAGATAAAAGAAAAATTTGCCTTGTCTGGTTTTATGCCTCTTAAATGACAAATCCGTTCTATTGCTTTCTGATTGGTGATGTCACACCCCAGTCCATACACTGTATCAGTAGGATAGATGATCAACCCACCTTTTTTTAAAACTTCAACCGCCTGCTCTATAGCTTTAGGGTTAGGATTTTCCGGATAGATTTTGATTAGCATATGTAAAAATATGAAAAACTTTCGTCTGTATCTTGAGAAATCTCGTACTATTGGGGTTATTTTAGTATTTTGATAGTATGAGAAAAGCATTTATCGCAATTGCTGCATTCCTGGTCACCGCTACGGTGATGACAGGTTTGGCCTGGCCCCCGTTTTTCTGGGCCTTTGTTTTTGTAGGGCCAATTGTAATCCTCGGTGTGTATGATTTGTACCAGCCTAAACACAGTATCGTAAGGAACTATCCCGTATTGGGCCATTTGAGATATCTGATGGAAGATTTACGGCCTAAAGTTTACCAATATTTTGTAGAGAGTGATACCAATGGAAAGCCATTCAGCCGGTTAAACCGCTCCCTGATCTATCAGCGTGCTAAAAAAGAAAACGATACGATTCCATTTGGTACCCAGCTTGACGTGTATGAAAATGGGTATGAATGGTTAAGCCATAGCATATCGGCCATCAGCCATCATGAATTGAATGAAGATCCGCGGGTATTGGTTGGCGGCCCTGACTGCGCGCAGCCTTATTCTGCCAGTATCTATAACGTTTCGGCAATGAGCTTTGGTTCATTAAGTCAGAATGCCATCATGGCGCTCAATGGAGGTGCTAAAATGGGTAATTTTGCCCATAACACCGGTGAAGGAGGAATCAGTGATTATCACCTGAACCCAGGAGGAGATTTGATCTGGCAAATTGGAACAGGTTATTTTGGCTGCCGTCATCATGACGGAACATTTAATTTTGATGCTTTCGCTGAGCGCTCTAAGCTGGAGCAGGTCAAAATGATCGAAATTAAGCTCTCCCAGGGCGCAAAACCCGGACATGGAGGTATCCTTCCAGCTAAAAAAGTAACGCCCGAGATTTCCAGGATCAGACTGGTTAAAGAAGGTTTTGATGTGATTTCCCCCCCCTGGGCACTCTGCATTCACTACACCAACGGAAATGATTACTTTTATTAAAAAGCTCCGTGAACTTTCCGGTGGTAAACCTGTAGGGTTTAAACTTTGTATTGGCCGTAAGAGTGAATTCTTTGCCATCTGTAAAGCCATGTTAGAAATGAATACCTATCCTGATTTTATCACTGTAGATGGGGGAGAAGGTGGTACAGGGGCTTCACCGCAAGAGTTCTCCAATGCAGTAGGTATGCCATTGAGGGAAGGTGTTGCTTTCGTATATGATGTGTTAAGTGGTTTCGGAATTAAAAAACACATCAAGATCATTGCTTCAGGTAAAGTGGCTTCCGGTTTTGATCTGGTGAAGAATATTGCCTTGGGCGCAGATATGTGTAATGCTGCAAGAGCCATGATGTTTGCCCTGGGTTGTATCCAGGCATTGGAATGCAACAGCAATACCTGCCCTACAGGCGTAGCTACACAAGATCCGAGTCTGATGAAAGGTTTGGTGGTAGATGATAAAAAAGTGCGTGTATTTAACTTTCATCGCCTTACCGTGGCCAGTGCAGTTGAATTATTGGGTGCAGCTGGTTTACATCATCCATATCAGCTTACGCGTGCTTATATCAACAGAAGGATTGCACAGAACTTGACACAGTCTTATATTGAAACTTTCCCCTATATTCCTGAAGGCAGTTTGTTGCAGACCCCTTATCCACTTCGTTTTGAATTGGGGATGGCGCTCAGTACAGCAGCAAGTTTTGCACCTACAGATTATAAAGTGTCTTCTATAGATTATGCGCATGCAAATTCTTACTCAGACAATCTGAATCAAGGACATTAAGAAAATATTCTTCCAATAAAAAAGCCCTGTTAATCAATAACAGGACTTTTTTATGATAAAACGTATCTTAAAATTCTGCGTTGTTCGGGAAACGAGGGAAAGCAATTACATCCCTGATATTGGTCATTCCGGTTACAAACAAAGTTAAACGCTCAAAGCCTAAACCAAAACCAGAGTGTGGAGCAGTACCAAAACGGCGCGTATCCAGGAACCACCAAAGTTCTTCCTGAGGGATATTTAAATCCTCCATACGCTGCGTTAACTTATCCAGGCGTTCTTCCCTTTGAGAACCACCAATGATCTCCCCAATGCCCGGGAATAAGATGTCCATAGCTGCAACAGTCTTTCTTCCCTGCTCATCCGGCTCATTCTGACGCATGTAGAATGACTTTATATCGGCTGGATAATCCGTCAGGATCACCGGTTTTTTAAAATGTTTCTCTACCAGATAACGCTCATGTTCCGATTGTAAATCTGCACCCCATTCGTCAATCAGGTATTTAAACTGTTTCTTTTGGTTCGGTTTAGATGATTTTAGAATAGCTATAGCCTGTGTATAAGTTAGCCTTTCAAAATCATTTCCCAAACAGAAATTCAGTTTCTCCAATAAAGACAATTCACTTCTCTCATTCTGAGGCTTTGATTTTTCCTCTTCCAGTAAGCGGTTGTTCAGGAATTCCAGTTCATCTTTGCAGTTTTCCAAAGCATAGCTGATCACATATTTCAGCATATCCTCGGCCAAAGTCATATTGTCTTCCAGATCAGCAAAAGCCACTTCCGGTTCTACCATCCAGAATTCAGCAAGGTGGCGGGTCGTATTGGAGTTTTCTGCTCTGAAAGTAGGGCCGAAAGTATAAATCTGGCCAAAAGCCATTGCTGCAAGTTCACCTTCCAGTTGTCCTGAAACGGTTAAGTTGGTTGGACGTGCAAAGAAATCTTCAGAATAATCCACCTGACCATCTTCAGTACGTGGCGTGTTGTCAAAATCAAGTGTAGTTACCTTAAACATCTCGCCTGCACCTTCTGCATCAGAAGCTGTGATGATAGGCGTATGCATATATACAAAACCCCGCTCATTGTAAAACTGATGAATAGCAAAAGCTAAAGCATGGCGTACTTTAAATACCGCATTAAACGTATTTGTTCTGAACCTTAAGTGCGCGATTTCGCGAAGGAACTCCAGGCTGTGTTTTTTAGGTTGTAAAGGGAATTTTTCAGGATCACTATCTCCTAATATTTCTATAGAGGATGCTTTAATGTCGATCTTCTGACCCTTGCCCAGAGATTCAACAACAGTACCCTGAACTGCAATAGCTGCGCCGGTCGTAATCCTTTTCAAGAGTTCTTCCGGCGTATTATTAAAGTCTACTACAATTTGAACGTTACCCATACATGAGCCATCATTCAGTGCAATAAACTGGTTGTTGCGAAACGTACGCACCCAACCCATAACAGTTACCTCTCTATTAAATTCGGTAGTGTCCAGCAGGTTTTTTATTTTTTCTCTTTTAATCATGGTCTTTTTTACAAGAGCGTCAAAATTACAGAATTAGTTCTAAAAATTACAGTGCTGAATTTTTAAAGTTAATTTTAAGTGTTTATAAAGATTTTGTATGTTTTTTATAGTAAATATTGATTTTTTGTTGGTGTTTTTTATTTGTTAGTGTGTTTTG
>NZ_QAIL01000098.1 GCF_003061025.1 Pedobacter sp. HMWF019
CATCTTGCGGACCCAATTCATCCTGAGAAGCGAATGAATATAAAGAATCAGGAACTCAGTCAAAAAGTTGAAGTGATTTTTAAACAGGAACAAATATTAAGAGATAGTATATTAATCCTGAAAAAGGATATTGATGCCATCAAACATTACTAATGAGCGAAAAGGAATTTCTAAGGATGATACAAGATAACCAAGGCATTATCCATAAGATTTGCCGGATTTACCGTGATAGCTCTGAAGACCGGGAAGATCTTTTTCAGGAAGTTATTTTCCAGCTTTGGCGGTCATACACATCATTCAGCGGTGGATCTAAAAGTTCAACATGGCTTTATCGTGTTGCACTAAATACTGCTATGGCATCATTCAGAAAAAATAAACCAAGTGTTACTTCGGCTGAATATCTTCCGGATGTACAATTCGAAGACATTAATAATGAACGTAATGAAAGGCAGGAAGAACTTCTTGCGTGTATACTGTCAACTTTACCCAAGGTAAGCTATGCTACTCGGGGTGGGCACCATGGTATTAATACTCCCAATTTACTTATTGGTTCGGATTTAGACAAAAAGAATAAGCAAATTAAGCGGCACCCTTAAGTTATTAAAGGAACATAGCTAAGCATCCCAAAACCAAGACCTACAGTCTAATATAAAATAGGACAGATAAAATTAATGGTCTTGAACAGGTAGCCTGTATGACAAGTTATTACGCGAAAACAGATAAAATAGAACAAAGATACTGGCCATCCCGGGCGATTTTTCCACCGGAGACCCTGAACTCATCTTACAAAGATTGTTCAGGAAATCGAAGTGCTCTAACTCCCTCCCCCCAGTTTTGCCAATCATGGAAGAACGTGCGCCAGACACTCCAATTTTCTGCGCAATATCACAAAATACAATATCAAAATCTACATTATAGGAAATTCAAGTATCGAATTGATGCAATAGTTCCAACAGAAATGGCTAATAGGGGTTATACCACATGATATTATTGTACACAAATATTGTAAAGGATGTGAATTTGATTAATATTTTTGTTCATCCGTATAAACAAACTAAACGGATCAAACTTCTATGGCTGAATTACTGATCTTACTTGTTCTTCTATTGCCCCAAACCATCGCAGGTGTTTTTGCAAGAAGTCAGGGACGAAGTTTTTGGTTCTGGTTTTTTATTTCATTCCTTATACCTGTAATTTCTCTGATTGTACTTTTGTTTTTGGAGGATAAGAGCGATGGTGATACATCATTCGGGGTTTCAGAAGATGTAAAAGAAAGAAAAAGGGCAGCTCTAAATCATAATAAAGATTGATGAAAATTCGACCATCAGTTTCAAGTGTAGCCTTTGCGCCAAGCATAATAACGATGACATTGTCTAGTGCTGATTTTTGACGAAAGATTCTTATCCCACAAACAATTCATTTAATGCTTCCAACTGATATTGACCTGGGTGTTCCCGTTAAGTTGATATTCCAGATGGCCTTTTGCCACCGATATGCCTTTTAGGTGGGTTTTATCCCCTTTAACAACTACTTTAAATACAGGAAGTTTAGCCATACTTGTTTTTACAATCATAAGCCTGCACATCAGTTGCTTATCTCCCAGGATGGAGAAATGGATGTCTTTACCTTTGATGGCTTTGTATCCGGATGTGGGATAGTCTACGTAAATCAGGAAGGATTCTCCGGGAACCTGCATATAATGACGAGGGAGAATGCCAAAGGCGTTGCCTGCGCCGTAGACTTCCTGCCCAACTGTACCTGATTTTTCCCAGCCATCCTGCAAGTCTTCGAGCGCAATCCATAGTTTAGGATCAACTTCTCCAATCTTTGGTTTTTCTTGCAGCATTTGCTTTGCAAGCATCGGAGGATAATAGTATACTGCCCGGTCTACCAGGTAGCGAATGTATTCTGCAATCAGAAGTTTTACCGAAGGCAGGATATCGAGGCCTTCAGCGTGTTTGAGGTAGTCGTGTAGTGCGCAGAATACTTCCTGCTCTTCATATACTGCAGTATAGGGTGCATCATTTAGTGGAAACAGAGAGAAGAATTTCGGAAATATTTTCCCATATCCGTAATTACAGTCCCAGATTTGTGTGTTGCGTAAAATTGCGGCCAGGCATTGATAACTTAGCTCTAAGTACAATTGTTTCTTAGTGATTTTATATAGGCGCAGGAGCGCTCCTGAGGCGAAGGCAGTATTATTTGCCTGATAGAAGATGTCAAAACTATATTCCTGCAGCGTTTTAGCTGCCTTTTCTGCTTCTTTTAAATACCGATTTTCCTGGGTGAGTTCCCAAGCCTGGAGCATAACATGGGTATAAAGACCCGCAACGTCCTTTTCTCCACCTTTGCCTTCTGCAGTTTCTGCTTTGAGCACTTCTAAAGTATCCATTTTATAAAAGACTGGCCAATGGTAGTTGAAATGATGAGCCACCTTAATGGTAAAGTCCATGGAATCCAGAAAAAGCTTTTCAGCAACTTTATCACCTTTCAATGCAAGTCTGGATAGGTTAATTAGGGGATGATGTAAGTACCAGGAATCCATTACCCCCGGTTGTTTTTGTTCCTCTTCACCCTTAAGCTGATCTTCTGCTGCCGGTAACCACCGGGTGATTACACCTAACTTCGGATCATAAAAGGATGGCAGACCTTCTTTTACCGTTTTTATGATTTCAAGTTCTGCTTTACTCCATTCTGTATAGTCCATAAGTGGAAGCAGGACGGCGAGTTGTACCATAATTTCAGGTGGGGTGGTATAGTCGCTCACATAAGCATTGAAATATTTGTGCCCGGCTACCTGGCTCCAACAACCGGGGCTTTCTATCAGATCTTTTAATCCTTTATCCAGAATGCCCGGCCAATCCTGGTACTTTGTCTCCGGTCTTGGGAGCAGCAGGTAAACTCTTGCTAACAGGTTTAGAAATTGCTGGTTGGCTGCAAACTGATCTTCTGGAGTTTGTGCATCGAAAGTAACAAATGCGTCATTGATGATGATTTCCTTGTCTGCTTTTAAGGGCTGGTCCTTAGTAGACGGCAATGCAAAACCAATTTCCGGCCAGATGCCACCTACGGTATCGGCGCAGGAGGTTTGGGTTTGTTCACAGTAATCGGCAAGCGCAGTCAGGTTTTGGAGATAAAGGATTGATGAGGATTTTGGCCGGGTTTGTGTCAGGTAGATCAAACCGGTTCTTGTTCCTTCCTGGCTGATGTGGATCTTTCCATTTGTATTTTCAGGACGACCGTTTTTTCCGTTCATCAGGATATCCTTAGGCCAGAAAGGAATCAGCAGATCTTTTTTGGGTTTTAAGTGGGTGGTATAGCGCAATACAGGATTGGATTGCCGCTGGTCGATGTTAATTTCGACCCGTTGTTTTCCGGTTTCACTCTCCAGTTCCAAATCGATACCTTGTGCTTTTTCGGTGGCTTTGGCGATTTTTAGGGTTCCTCCCGGACTAAATGCCGCACGGAAAGCAGCTCTTCCACCATTAGGCAGTTCGGCCAGAATCCAGATGGAGTCGGTGGTGCGGTAAACTTTAAATTCAAAACTTCCGGCAACTGTTCTGTAGAGTGCCGTTTGGCTTTCCGCTAATTCAGAACTTGCGGATAATGCCCAGGGAGATAATCCATTCATAACAAGCGAGATTTAAAGGTTTAATTTGATTCAACCCAACAGTAATTTATGCGTTTTGTTTTGTAAAAAGCAGAAATTGCTGTTCATATTAATGGGGCCACATTACAGTCTCTGGTGGTAAAATAAATGTTCAGACACCACTGATAGCTTTTCCGACATCATTGATTATCCTTTTTAAAAGGAAAGAATTGTCCTGCTCAGAGATATTCTGGCAAATCAGATTAATCGCTATTAGTCCATGTATTGCAGACCAATAGCGATAAAAGCTCAGGTAAGTATTTTCATCAGGCTTTTCGGCATCGCTGTTCAGTTTAATAATAACCTCACTAAATAACACCTGTAAAGTGATAATGCCAGTTGGGATTTTTCCAGCTGGCATTTCTACACCAAACATGGCCTGATAAAGTTCTTTCTCCTCAAAAGCAAATCTCCAGTAAGCCATCCACATGGCTTCGATTTGGAAAATGGGTTCTTCACTCACATTCCTTGCAAGCAAAATTCTATTTTTCAATGCTAAAAAGCCTGTCCTTGTCAATTCACCAATGAGTGCATCCTTATCTGGAAAATAAGAGTAGATCATCGGTGCAGTGTAATCGATCTTGTCTGCTATCTTTCTCATACTTAAAGCATTTAAGCCGCTTGTTTTGACAATCTGACTGGCTACTTTAATTATATTGCGTCTGTTGGTTTCCCGAAGACGTTGGATCCGATCTTTACTTGACATTTAACTACTCCTTAAACATTAACTTTTGTTGACCTTAACCGCTCCAATTCGATCATAGCAAGCTCTAAGTTGTAGTTAGCTTCAATCAGGTTAGACTCTGCCAGGGTAAGCGTATACTCCGCATCTGTAAGATCCAGTCTGCTTGACTGGCCTTTTTCGTAACGGTACAGTACTTGATTATAATTTTTATATGCAGCCTGTCGTACAATAACTTCTGCTTTTATCCGGGCCTGGGTTTCTCTTATATTACCTAATATTTCTGACAGGTCCGAGCCCATCAATTTCCAGGCAACCTGCTGTCTGTATTTTGCTTGAAGGCTTTCTAACTGAGCAATTTTTTCTTTCGCATGTGCCAGATGTCCGTTAATAATAGGAATAGTCATTTTTACGCCAATAAATGAGGTAGCAGGATAAAATGATTGGCCATAATTAAATCCATTTGCCTGAGTTTGTAACATATATTGCCCTACAGCTTTGATGGTTGGCAATGCTGATTTTCTAGATGCTTGTGCATTTTTATTTGCAATCACCTCATCAAATTCCAGCATTTTGATGGATGGTTTATGAGCCATCGCCTCCTTAAATATTTGTTCTTCACTTGGAATAACCAACAAGCTGTCATAGGTCATACTATCAATCAGTACCATATCTTTTTTAAGATCAACTCCCATCAGCAGGTTAAGCGTTTGTTTACTGACCTTGATTGCATTTTGTATTTTCAACAGGTCTGGCTCCAGGTTTCTGAAGGTCAGATAAATACGCAATGTATCTTCTTCAGTCGCCTTGCCCTGGCGAAATAGGGAACACGCGTCTTTGAATGCCTGTAGGTTCCTTTCCATGCTTTGGTGGTATAGCTGTACTCTTTTTTCCAGCATAATGATCCGGAAATAAGATTGCTTAACTTCTGCCCGCAAATCAATTTTGGTAATATTAGATTTGAATCCATATTGCTGTTCTGCAAGTAAACTGCTTTCTACTTTTTTGTGCTGAGCCAGGTTCAATAGAGGCATCTCCATTGATACATCAGTACCGCCCTGGTCTTTCCCTCCCGGACGGGCATAACCAATTTGATCAGGTTCCCCCATATTGATGGCCGTATTAAAGGCCACCGGTTGTTGAAAATAATGATTGACTTGCGTATTAAGTTCTACCCTGGGTAGGAAAACACCTTTTTCGAGCCGGGTTTTTTGCCTATTAATCTCCATAGCAGCAGAATCTATTTTTACCCTTCGGTTATTATGTATTGTGGTAGCAATGGCTTCTTCCAATGAGAGTTGCTTTTGGGCATACAAGCGTGGTTTAACCCCGAAAACGAGTATTATACCTATAACAATCAATTTACTCAAAAAAGGTAAACGTTGGTATCTTCGTTGTTTTGAATCTTTCATATCTTTCAGACAGCTGTCCAGAACCCGTTACTTTGAGCAGTTGGTACATACTCTTCAGCGAAAATATCTGCTTGATAACCCTCGGCTTGGAAAAGATAGTCTATAGACTCATCTACTAAAGCTTTTAGTTGATCCTGGTTAACCCCCAACAGTTTTCCTTGTGATTTCATTACACGGCCACCAATGATTACCGTATCTACATTACTTCTGTCGGCAGCATGCACAACTGCCCCAATGGCATTGAGTGCAGGATAAATATTCAAATCATCTGCTTTCAGCAAAACAATGTCAGCTTCTTTTCCTGGAGTTAAACTACCTGCCTTATCTTCAAGACCGGCTACTATTGCTCCATTTACTGTTGCTGAGGTAAGAATGTCTTTTACTGTCATATGGTGGGCGTGCTGGGCTCCATTATACCGTTTGTTTTGTCCAAACGCACGTTGCAGAGAAAAAGCCACCCGCATTTCGGTAAACATATCGCCACCATAGGCACTTTCTAAATCTGTTCCCAGCGCTGGTTTCAGTCCTTTTTCAATCGCTCTGTCATAAGGGAATACGCCTTCTTCCAGAGCATATTGTGCATCTGAGCGTGGATCTATAATCACCTTCACTTCCGATTCCTTGATGATTTCCCAAGCCTGATCTGTAAGCCCGGTAACATGGTTAAATATATTATCAGACCCTAATAATCCTTCTTTTTGATATACTGGTAAAAGTTCGGACATTTCGGCACCAAGCATTTCGGTAATGATAGGAAGACCCAGCTCACGTGCCACACGCCAGTTTTCACGATCGGGTTGTGAAAACATGGCCAGTTGTACCAATTGGTCTTCAGACTGAAAACGTTCTTTCTGTAAACGTCCCAGGTCTTGGGGCCAGTGATTTGCCCAATCACCTGTAAGGGGTTTACCTGGGGCATAAAGTGCCCGAATTCCGGCGTCTTCCAGAGCATCAATTGAGGCTTCACTATGTGCCGCTGTACGGGCGTTATGAGAGGCATCGATAACCGTGGTAACACCTGAATCAATGCAACTGATCATATTTAACAATGTACCGGTATACATATCCTGCGGACGGTAGTGTTTTGCAAATGCAAAATGAATATCACTTACGTAATCTGTAAGATTTTGCACATTTGGCATTAACCTCCTTAAAGAGCCTTGCCATGCGTGCCTATGCGCATCAATAAAACCAGGAATGGCTATCATACCATGGGCATTGATAACAGTTGCACCGTCAGCATTCAGGTTTTGTCCTATGGCTTCTATTTTGGTTCCATTAACTAGAATATCTCCTTTTTCAAAATTCCCTATGGCATCATCCATACTGATAATCGTTGCGCCCTTAATTAATATTTTCTGTGCTGCTGATTGATTCTCAGCGCTATTTTTGATTCTTTTCATTTTGATATTTTTTATAATTAACTGATAATTGATTTTGTTATGATTTTCAATGTTTTACGACGATCTACCATGCTTTTGAACAGGACCATCCCTATCGCTATTACACCAAATGCAATGGTGGTAAATGGCAGGTTCTTTATCTGATAAGTGGAAATGACTGCGCCTCCTGCTAAAGTGCCTATAGTGATTCCTAAATTGGCAAATGATGCAGCCATACCATTAGAGAACTCTAGCGCACCAGGTGCGGCCGAGCTTACAGAAGAGGTAGCAATCAAAAAGCCGGGGGCATAAGCGATCCCCCAAAGTGCAACCAAAGGAACCATCCAGAGTATAGATACTCCGGTGAAATAAAAAAGAACCGGTATCACCATATTACAAGCGACAATAAAACCAATGGCTGTGGCCGGAACACTTCTACTTAATGTTTTTCCAGCAAGCCAGGTACCTGCCAGACCAGTAATACCGAACAGGAACATAAAATAACTGATGTTGGTTGGCGTGGTCTTTTTTGCACCTGCCATGTAACCGGCAAAATAACTATACAAAGAAAACTCTGCGGCGAACATAAATAAGATCATCAACAGACTGAGGATGACAGAAGGATTTTTAAGAATACCAACCTGGCTGCCAATTGTAGGTTTAATTTTTACAGGCATAGCCGGCATTACACGATATACACATACCAGAGCCAATAAGCAGATTACCGATTGAAGTACAAACGAAACCTGCCAGGTAGATATGGTAGCCAGATAAGTTGCCAATGGTATGGTGCTCACTGTAGCAATGCTAACACCGCTCAAAGCAATAGCCATCATTTTATGCTGATCTTTTTTCTTAGATACATTAATAACCGCTGCAATTGCGGCTGCATAATAAACCGAGTGTAAAAATGCCGGCAAAACTCTTACTGCCAGCAACAGCCAAAAAGGAGGTGAAAAGCTGGAAACAACCGACGCGATTAAAAACAGGGTTAAACTGGCTATCATTACTTTTTTCCGATCAAAGCCTGATGCAAGTAAACTCATAAATGGGCCAGCAATGGCTACTACAAAAGCAAAGGCACTCATCAGGATTCCTGCACGATCAAGAGAAATATGATAATGGCTGGCAATTTGCGGAAGGATACCGATTACGGCAAATTCGGCCGTAAGAATCCCTATAACGCCCAAACAACAGGCGTAAGCTATCTTTTTCATTAAATTTTATATTGATAGTTTCCCGTTTTACATTTATTTAAGGCTGATCAGGAAACCGATTAAAAAGAGATGATTAATACTGCAGTTCAGCTGTGTTTTTTTCTGTAAACAACTTCCAGAACTGTTCTGCTACCATTTGAGGTGTGTGTGTCGCGCTATCGGGTGTAATCATATTATTAATAGTTAGAGTGCCTACATAAATCCCCTCGTCTTTCAAACGCTCATGCAGTTGCAGTGCCAAATTACGGATGGCCGCCTTGCCTACAGAAATGGAACCATATAAAGGATGCGGGTGATTAGCAAGCCCACCTCCGGTAATTAATACACTGCCGTTTGCCTGTTTAAGGTCTTCTCTTAAAAACTTTACAGCATCAAGGGCGCCGCCGGCGTTTACTAGAAGGTCGTGCGATAGGCTTTCGGAGGTTTCCGTCATTATATCTTGTGCTTTAACAGCAGCAGCATTATACAACAAGACATCTATGCTGCCTAATTGTTCTTTGATAGCTTTGATGGCTTGAACTAAAGATACTGCATTACCAGCATCTGCTGTAGCGAATTTGGTGTTATAACCTAAACGGGAAATCTTTTTTGATAAAGCTTTAACGTTTTCTAAGTTACGGCTAATTAAACCTATACCATATCCTTGCTCACCGAATTTCTCAGCAACGGCGGTGCTAAGCCCTTCGCCTGCACCGATAATTAAGATTGATTTGCTCATGTTTTTATTTGTTATAATTTCTAAAGCAAAGTTACTGGCTTACGCTTTTACAGAACTACAACGAACAAAGAAAAGACTGCAAAATTCAATCAAGAATTCCTATACAGCTTCGGCGTTTGACCAGTATTCTTTTTGAAAAAGTTGATTAAGTGAGGTAACTCTTCAAATCCTAAGCACCAGGCAATCTCAGAAATGGACCATTGAGTATGTTTAAGCAATATTTTTGCTTCCTGAAGAATTCTTTCTGAAATCAAATTAGTTGTGGTTTTTCCAGAAGTTTCTTTAATGGCCTTATTTAAATGATTGACGTGTACACGTAAAACTTTTGAAAAGTCCATCGCAAAGCGCATTTGTAATCGCTGGCTAGGAGATTCAATAGGAAACTGACGCTCCAGGAGCTCTACAAACTGTGAGGATATACGCTCTGAGCCGCTAATAGCATGCTTTCTGATGGCTACCGACTGAATTTTTAATGCGGAATGAACAATATCCAAAACCATATTTCGGAGCACATCGTATTTGTAATAATAGTCTGAGTCTATTTCGTCATTCATTTTATCAAATAGCGAGCGAAATTCTATATACTGTTCTTCTGTAAGCTGCATAACAGAATGATTAACATCTTTAAATACAGGATATTCCTGCAATCGTTGCGCAGAAGAGTGATGGAAAAAGTCTGGTGTAAAAATGCAGAACACACCAGACTGATCCTCATCTTCCGGTTCCCAATGATAAGGTGTTTGAGGGTTAGCGAAAACCAACGCATATTTCTCTATATGAGCGACCTGATCGCCATAATAATAACGGTTACGGCCTTTCATCAGACTGATCTTGTAATACTCCTTGCGGCCAAATGAGGAACACTTAGCCTTTGCTTCCCCCAGGTCCTCCAGTTCGAATATATTAAAATGTCCTATTTCTTCTTTTATATTGTGGGGTATTAGACTATTATAATATGCATAAAACCCCTGAATACTCTGCGACTTTTCCATACTGCAAAGTTACAAAAAACAAATATCCTATAATTGTAAATTTCTTCAATGTTTCCAAATATCTATTTGGCCCAGGAAAGTATTACGCCGAACACTTTACCACCGCCTTGCAATATCAGGCTTTGTTTACTTAGCATTAAAACATTCCTCACCAAATCTTTACCTAACCAAGATTTTTTTGAACAATAATCCAGGCGATGAATGACGCAGTTATCTTTAATTTCATAATTACCTCCGTAAGTCAGAATATTATTAAACATCAAACTAGCTATAGATGGAAATAGTTTTTTTTCTGCTTTGATATCCACCTTTACGCTAGCCTCTTTATCGTAAGCAATAAAACCTGTTGCGTTGCCACCCCAATTCCATTTCAAACCTAAAAAAACAAGTTTAAAAGAAACTAAGTGCCATTTTCCCCATAAATATGTTGTATTTAATGCAGCCATGACTTTTTCTTGTTTCACAAGATACCGTGTTTAAACCAACGAAACAATTTTGTTTAGCCATAAACATGTTCAACTTCGTATATTGATTAACAACAACTTCCTAAGTCATTCCCAAAGTGTGTTTTTAAGGGTTTCGTTGAGCTCCTTTTAATTGAATCCTGCAGTTGGAACATTTCTCCGGCGATTATGTTTATGCTTTATCAAATCAGCGTAAAGAAATCATGGAGAATAGTCACAATGAAAATAATCCTGGAGCAGCACATGTGCCTGCTCAGGAAACTGGGTCGAAAATGGATGCGGTGGAAAAGATGGAGCTAAATTCAGAAACTGAAGCGATTCGCTTTTTTCAAACAGTGAAGGAGCGTCTGCTGGATGTAAACCGGTGGTCGGAATTTGCTGGTGGGGCTTCATCGGATTTTTATCTGACTGATGCCAGTGGTGCTGCTGTTGGCCGTAAGGCGATGGAAGGAGATCACATTAAGATTGATATTCCTGGGCCAGGAACAAAAACTGGTAACGGGTTCGATTGGGTGACTATTGAGCAAATTAAGTGGCAGGTATTGGACGACGCTGAGGTGTTGAGTATGACGGCCAGGCCATCTGTCAATCCTTTTAATGAACAGGCCGAAACAGCACATTTCCTGACTGAGCAAGCCACGTCTACTTTCCAGGTGAAGCGTATAGGTAAGGTTATTTATGCGGAAGAACATGGTAGGAATGAGGTTCCCAATACGGATCTTGACCATACAATAGACAATATTCGAAATACTTTTGTGGGCTGGGGCGCTAAGATTGGATTTTCTTATCCGCAGTGGAAGGCTTTAGTTAAGGGACTGCTGATTTATGATAATAACCAGGATTGACGAGGATTTGGTCGGGTGTATGCGAAGTTGATCTTAAATTCAAAACTTCCCAGGGTATAACACGACTTACCAAGTGTATAATCCTAAACTTTTTATCGGGATTGCGGAAAATTTTGCGTATATTTATGTGGGACCCGAAAACCGTACTTTTCTTACAAGTTGTTTTCTCTTTTTGGATTTCTTTTAGAATGAAACTATGGAAACAATTATTGTTCAGGATACCGATAGCGCGATCCTTGATGTACTTACGCAGGCCTTAACGATGGAAGGATTCCAGGTTTATCCGGTGTTGGATTATGATCAGGATTTTATTGCACTGATCAAGGAGCACAGGCCACATGTGGTAATGCTGGACTATCGTTTAAGCGGAGAAATCTGCATAGAAATCTGTCATAAAATAAAATCTGTTTATCCGCATCTGCCAGTGGTTGCTTTAAGTTGCAATTATAACATTGACAAACTTTATGGGGAAAATGGTTTTGATGCTTATATTCGTAAGCCATTTGATCTGGATTTACTATATAGTATACTCAGAAGATATATTCCAGAGAAGCAATTATCCACTCCTTAAT
>NZ_QAIL01000099.1 GCF_003061025.1 Pedobacter sp. HMWF019
CCCATACTCCAATGCCACCAAAGGTAATATAGAGGTAAAGCTAACTGTTTCTAACAACTAAATTTTCTAAAATACCTGGAACAGCTCCTCGTATTTATTCCCAATTTAAAATTAAAAGCAATAAAGTTTAATGACATTGATAGAAGACCTTCATTGGAGACATGCGGTAAAAGCATTTGATCCCACTAAAAAAGTAAGCGAAGAAAATCTCAATAAGATTCTGGAAGCTATAAGATTAGCACCTACTTCATCGGGTTTACAACCTTTTAAAGTATTGGTTGTTGAAAATCAGGAAATCAAGGAAAAACTGGCAGAAGGAGCATTAAATCCAGAGTGTATGCGTGAGTGTTCAAGCGTTATCATTTTTGCCGCCTGGGATACCTATACTGCAGAAAGAATTGATAAGATGTATGACCTTACCACAGATGAAAGAGTGTTACCGAGAGGACGTTTTAGCAGCTATACTGATAAATTGAAATCTATCTATCTGGATCTTCCTGCGGAGGTTAATTTTGCGCATGCAGCAAGACAAACCTATATTGCTTTGGGCCTAGCTTTGGCACAGGCAGCAGAACTAAAAGTGGACAGTTGTCCGGCAGAGGGTTTTGACCATGATGTAATTGACAAAGTATTGGAGCTGGAAAAATTTGGATTAAAAAGCGTTTCATTGATATATATTGGTGTTGCGGATAGTAAAAGAGATTGGATAGCGCCTATGAAAAAGGTAAGAATTCCTAAGGAGGAACTTGTGCTGAAGTTTAAATAAAGTAGTAGGTGAGATTTTGATCCAAATCATTTTAATGATGCCAGATTTTATGCAGTGGCTGAAAGAATTATATTTGCAGGGAAATGATCAGAGAAAAACGGTTTGAGCATATAATCTCAAGTTTGAAGAATACAGGTACGGTCACCTATAGTGGGATGTCCAATGACCTGTCAGTTTCTGAGGATACCATCCGCAGGGATATCGACTATCTACACGAGAATGGCCTTTTGTCAAAAGTCAGAGGCGGAGCGATTTCACGCAATAAAAATCCACTTTCCTTTCAAGACCGCACTGATTTTCATTCAACAGAAAAAGAAATTATCGGAATGAAAGTTCAATCTTTACTGAAGACGGGCATGAGCGTTTTCATGGATGGAGGAACCACTGTATGTGCAGTTGCAGAATGCTTGCCATCTAATACTTCATTGAGAGTCATAACAAATAATATAGCCCTGGTTCCTTTGTTGGCACAGTTCAGGAGTATAGAGGTTATTGTACTTGGCGGAAACTATGACAGGGATACGCAAACAAATACAGGGGCCAGAACATGTGATGAGGCCGCAGAGTTTGTTGTCGATCTTTATCTTATGGGCACTTGTGCAATTTCAAAGGATTTTGGCATAACATCGGCAATAAGAGAGGATGGGGCTGTAAAGAAAGCAATGTTGAAAGGTTCGAAAACAGTAGCTGTGCTTAGCAATAGTAAGAAAATAGGAACCAACGAACCCTTTGTAGTCTGTGATCTCAATAGAATTAGTGTTCTGATTACAGAACTTCCAAGTGATCATCCTAAACTAGATGAATTGCGTTTTAAGAATCTAAAGATTATTTAATTCTTGATTATTGGATTAGTTATTCGGAGTAATGTAGGTTTATTTATTGCGATTAATAGCAAATTTGCATATAATTGCAGAAATTATTCTGTTTCATGCAAAACCAGACCAGCAACCTCAAATCAAAACCACATTATCCAATTCTGGATGGGCTTCGTGGCATCGCGGCACTTATCGTTGTAGGGTTCCATATTTTCGAACCTAATGCTACCAATTCGCTTGATCAGTTCATTAATCATGGGTATTTGGCCGTCGATTTTTTCTTTATCCTATCCGGTTTTGTGATTGGATATGCCTATGACGACCGTTGGGATCGGATGACTTTGTCTGGTTTTTTCAAACGGCGGCTGGTACGATTGCAGCCGATGGTGGTTATGGGCATGATTATAGGCGCGTGTTTATTTTACTTTTCGGACTCACCAAAATGGCCTATGATCCACACCATTCCCTTATGGGCTGTTATACTGACGATGCTTGTAGGTTTTACGTTGATCCCTCTTCCTCCTTCAATGGACATTAGGGGATGGCAGGAAATGCACCCGCTTAATGGCCCTGGCTGGTCCTTGTTTTATGAATATGTTGCGAATATTCTTTATGCCATTGGTGTGAGGAAATTCTCAAAAAAGGCTTTGGCGGTTCTTGTGATGATTTCCGGTGGCTATCTGATCTATTATGCGGTGAATAGCAAAAGTGGAGACCTGATGGGGGGCTGGACAGTAAATAGTGAACAACTTACGATCGGTTTTACCAGGCTGATGTACCCTTTCTTTGGTGGACTTCTGTTGTCGAGGATGATCAATATTTCTAAGATCAAGGGCTCTTTTTTAATCAGCTCAGTATTGATCGCTATTGTGTTATTTATGCCACGAATAGGAGGGGAAGATCACAGGTGGATGAATGGCCTTTACGAATCGCTTACTATTGTACTCCTCTTTCCTGCTATAATTTATGTCGCTGCAAGCGGAGCAGTGTCAAAAGGTATTGAATCCAGTTTATGCAAATTCCTGGGTGATATTTCTTATCCAATCTATATTACACATTTTCCATTGATCTATGTATATTCTGCGTGGCTAAGCAATAATCCTCAGGCTGGTACAGGGATGAAAGTTATATATGGTTTTCTTACCTTTATCGGAGCTATCCTTATCGGTTACCTTAGTTTAAGGTTTTATGATGAACCTGTTCGTAAATGGCTCCAAAAAAAGCTTGGAAATGTATAAATAGTTTTAGAAAAAGATAAATCAATTTAAATCGTCTTACCTTTAGTTATGGCACATAGGGAACTTGAAGCACCTGCAGAAATCCAGAATAGCATAAGGGAGATTTGGTACCGGGAGAAAGACTTTGGAGCATCGCCTTCCGCTTTTGAGGTATTGCCTGACGGTCATGCTGAGATTATTTTTTATTTTGGAAGCGGCTGCAGTTTGATGGTTGACGACCGGCCTGAGCCATTGCCTTCGCCATTTATAGTTGGGCTGTTAGGAAAGCCGGTCTGTTTTTATGCTAAAGGTCGTTTACAAATCGTTGGGGTAAAGTGTTTACCCTGGGCGGTGTACGATCTGCTCAAACTACCGTCGGTTAAAGGCGGGATACAAATTTTTACACACCCCATAGCGTTATTACAAGCAGATCTGCAACAGCTACTACAGGTCGAAAAGATTGATGAAGCACTGGCGTTGGTACGAGATTGGTTTGTAGATACCTGCCAGGCGGTAGCTCCAGCTCCTGTATTGATCAAAGCCGGTCTGGCAATGCAGGAAGCAAATGGTTCTTTGCCGGTAAATCTGGTGGCCGCAGCTGCACACGCCACTGTCAGAACGTTGGAGCGAAAATTTAAGGCTTCATCTGGTCATACCTTAAAAGATGTGTCAGGGCTGATACGTTTTGAACAGGTACGTAATCGTTTGTGGGATAACCCCGATACACCCATTTCCGGTTTGGCGCATGAATTGGGCTATGCCGATCAGTCTCACCTGAACCGGGAGTTTAAGCGCTATAGCAGCACTACGGCTGCTGCTTTTGCCAAACAGACCAAGGCAAGAAAAAAAGAGCTCTGCGATGATTTTGTCGCAATTGTTCTATCCTCCTAACCAACTGGTTCGGATTTTTGTACCATGAAAGATCAAAAAGTACTTATTTCCGGTGCCAGTATTGCGGGCCTGTCAACAGCATGGTGGCTCAACCATATCGGCTACCAGGTAACTGTTGTTGAACTTGCCGGTGCACCGCGGGTTGACGGGGCGGCTGTTGACCTAAACGGCCCAACAGTAGAAATAGCTAAACAAATGGGACTGTACAAACAGCTCAAATCATTCCACTTAGGCGTCGATCGCATCGAATATAAGAATGCAGATGATGTAACTGAAGGCACTATGATCATCAATGATGGTTCCGAATCCTCTGGTGATGAAATCGAGATCGAGCGCGAAAAATTTGTAGAGGTACTGATGGGGGCGCTGAAAAATAAGGTGGAATTCATGTTTAGCAATACGATAACTGCACTCGAAGAGACAGGAGACAGCATCACTGTGGCCTTCAATCATGGTAGTCAGCGAATTTACGATCTGGTAATTGGCTGCGATGGCTCGCATTCCGCTACCAGGAAGATCTGGTTCGGGCCTGAAAACGATTACGTTCATTTCTTAGGCGCATATTTTTCTATTAGTATTATCAATAAGGTGCTTGTTCCGCAAAGGACGATGCAAACCTTTAGCGTGCCGTACAAATCTGTGATGCTGAATGCTTATAATCATAAGACGGATATCATATTTTTGTTCATTTCTGAAACCAATATACCTTACAACTATCGCGATATTGCCAGACAGCGCGAGATCATCGATCAGCAATTTGAAGGGCAAGGCTGGCGGACGGCGGAGCTCCTGGAGGAAATTGAGCAGTCGGACAGTTTCTATTTTGACAAGTTCTGCCAGATCAAAATGCCCTCCTGGTCAAAAGGAAGGGTAGCATTAGTTGGTGATGCTGCCTATTGCCCATCACCTGCTGCAGGGCAGGGAGGCTCTTTGGCTATACAGGGTGCGGCCGCTATCGCCGATGCTTTGCTCAAACATAAAGGCAACCATGAACTTGCTTTTATGGAGTACGATAACAGCCTGCGACCTGCAATTGAAGAAATTCAGGCCATCGCCGAACAAAATGTAAAAACAAATTTTGTCTTAAAAACTGAAGGAGAAATCCGTAAACGCAATACAGAAGCAAAGTTATTTTAAACATATTTGTATACACGTAAACAATAGGGCAAACTGAATTATGGCCAAAACAACGGAATCACTTGAAGAATTTTACAGGCATAAGTTAAACAAGCCATTGGTAAACTCAAATCATATTGGGCAGTTTAACATATTCTCCATTAAGGACCAGATCAAATCTAATTCGTCATCTCCTACCTATATCCGTCGTGATTTTTATAAGATCATGTTCTTTCAGGGTAAAAATATTTTTCATTTCAGTGATAAAAGCATACCGGTAAATGGGAATACTTTGCTCTTTTTTAACCCGAGGGTGCCTTATACTTATGATGCACTTCAGGTAGGTACTGATGGCTATTTTTGTGTTTTTAAGGATGAATTTTTGAAAGACAATCACCGGATGAACCTGAACGAACTTCCTCTGTTTTGTTCCGCAGAACAACCCATATTTATGCTCGGCACTGAGGAAAGTAAAGAAGTGAGCATTTGTTTTGAAAAAATGATTAAAGAATTGAATACAGATTATATCTATAAATATGAACTGATAAAGAATTATATCATGGAGTTGATTTATTTAGGAATAAAGCTTCAGCCTACATCAAGACTTTATCAACATCCCGATGCAAGTTCCCGTATTACCGCTGTTTTTACGGAGTTACTGGAACGTCAGTTTCCTATTGAATCAACTGCCCAGCGTTTTGAATTGCGTTCACCGAAGATGTTCGCCGACCGCCTTGCGGTTCATGTTAATTACCTCAATCGTGCTATTAAGAAGAATACAGGACGAACGACAACAGATCATATTTTTGAACGGCTGACCAGTGAAGCCAAAGTGTTATTACGCCATACCAGCTGGAGTGTAGCGGAGATTGGCTATGTCTTAGGCTTTGAAGATCCGGCGCATTTTAACCATTTTTTCAAAAAACAAACGAAAAATACGCCGCTCACTTTTAGATCGGTTTGAATTTGACAATCATCGGTTCTTATTAGACAATTTTAAGAAGCCAATCACCCATAGCTTTGTTAAAAAAAGTTATGGATACTAATAAGGTATGGTATATTACCGGCGCATCTAAGGGCTTAGGCTTGTCGCTGGTGAAACAATTATTGGCAAAAGGGTATAAGGTTGCTGCTACATCGCGAAACACCAACGCTTTTGATGCAATTACGGGCTGTCAGGAAAATTTCTTACCCTTAGTTACCGACTTGAAAAGTGAGGAATCAATAGCAACCTCCATTGGAGAGACTGTTAAGAAATTGGGTAAATTAGATGTTGTAATCAATAATGCTGGTTATGGATTGGGCGGTGCATTGGAAGAGCTGACTACAGAAGAAATAACTGAAAACTTTGAAGTTAACTTCTTCGCCGTTGTAAGAGTGATACAACAGGCCTTGCCCTATTTAAGAAAGCAACGCTCTGGTTTTATTATCAACATTTCCTCTATTGCAGGTTTTGCCCCAGGCACAGGTTGGTCTATGTATTCAGCAGCTAAGTTTGCAGTGAGCGGTCTTTCAGATGCACTGGCAAATGATTTGAAGCCACTAGGTATACACGTTACAAACGTAATGCCCGGCTGGTTCAGAACCAATTTTGCCAAGTCTGGTTCTATTGCCTATCGGAAAAAGTGTATCGAAGACTATGATTATCTGCAGGAGTTCCATGAAAAGCTGAATAGCATCGATGGCTCACAATTAGGTGATCCAGACAAAGTTGCTGATGTGTTTATCCAACTCGTTAACAGTAAGAATCCTGCAGTAGATTTGTTTCTGGGGAGTGACGCCTTTACCCGTGCAAAAGCCCGCTTAGAACAACTCAACGGTCAAATGGACGACTGGAAGTCGCTAAGCTATGCTACCGATTTTGATTAAATATAAAAGAGTTTTCTTGCCGTTATCTGGGATAAACTTAGAGGGCGAAATTATTAGGTGCGGTGAAAGTTATCTAAAGGCATAAGATCCCCTCAACGGGCCCTATTTATCAAAGATAAGGCCCGCTGTTTTTTTAGTATAATGAAGACGCTTAACATAATTCCTTAACATAAGCATAATACTATGCTTCCTGTCGCATGTATTTCTTCAGCTAAATTTGTTCTCGCTATTTTCAATGAAACCATGAAGTTGCATAAAGAACTTTCAGATCAGAATTTGTTGGATGCTTTTCAATCGGGCAATATAAAAGCTTATGACCTTTTATTTGACCGTTATTTTAAGCGGATTTATGGTTTTGCATTCTCTCTGCTTAAAGATAGCGAGACGGCAAGAGAATTGGCGATGGATGTCATGATCAGGCTGTGGCAAAAAAAAGGAGGAATTCAGCTACAATTAGGGTTACAGGCTTACTTATTTAAATCCGTGAGGAACTCGATCTATAATCATCTCAGAAAGTCAAGAATCCTGACCCATTCGCTGGATGCCTATCCGGAATATCAAGAAAAATCTGTCGAAGCAGCAGATGCTGCACTTCTCTATGGTGAACTTGAAGAGATATTTGCGGAGAAACTTGAAGGGCTATCTCCACAGCGCAGGAAGATCTTTGAATTTAGCCGTATCGAAGACCTCACTTATGTTGAAATCGCAGAAAAAATGGGTCTTTCTGTCAGTACAGTCCGAAATCAGATGAGTGCAACGCTAAAATATTTTCGTGAACACATGTCGGAGCATCAGGAAGTCTCTGCTTTTCTCATCCTGATTTCTATTTTGTTCAGGAATAGAATCAATTGATTTGAAATTATTCGTTTGATATTCAGTTTGTTGATGTTGTTTTATTGAAAAAAATATTTCTTCACTAGTATTGTTTTCTGAAAATGGTGTCTTGCCCTTTCAAATCACTTTGAATGGAGCAACCAGTAGACAGACCATTAATTAGAAAATTTATTGCCGGAGCCTGTTCCGATGCCGAACAGCTTGCTGTAAATCGTTTTCTTGAATTGCCAGAAGGCGAAGCTCTTTTTAACGAAGTGTTGAAAGAACAATGGGAGGAAGCAGCAGATTTTCAACCTGACAACACATTGCTTAGCCAGTGGAAGAAACAATTGTATGATCGTATAGACAACAAGCAGGAGGCAGACAATACAGATACTGGAGTGCAAAGAAAAATCAATTATTTTACCCGATACGCTGCGATTTGGATTGTAGCGATTCTGGGAATTGGTGGATACGCCGCTTACCAGCTTAAATACAACAAGCCAGCCGAGCAACACGTTGTGGAGCTGGTAGAGGAATCTAATCCTTATGGACAGCGCAGCTCCTTCTTGCTGAGCGACAGCACCAGGGTTTACCTTGGAGCAGGAAGTAAACTTTCTTTTTCTAAAAATTTTTTAAGAAAACAAAGAATAGTAAAGCTCGTTGGAGAAGCATATTTCGAGGTGACTAAAAATCCAAAAAGGCCTTTCGTTATCTATACAGGTTCTGTCAGAACTACCGTTCTGGGCACTTCTTTTAAAATCAATGCCTTCCAGGGGAAGCCGCTCATGGTGGCGGTAACAACGGGTAAAGTAAGAGTAGATCATCTGCTTAACAATCAGCAGTCACAGTCATTGGCTGTGTTAACTCCCGGTCGGATGCTGACCTATGATCAAGGAAACGTACTTGAAGCTGGGATATCTATTAGCGACACGGAAAAATGGAAAAATGGTTTACTGGTTTTCAAAGCGGCTCCGCTGAAAGAACTCACGGCAGAAATAGGCAGGTGGTACAATGTTTCGATAGCCATCAATCGAAAATCACTTTCAGAAATTCCGGTTTCAGTTACTCTCGATGCCAATGTGCCCATCAATAAACTTTTAGATGCGTTATCTCTGGTTGGAAATTTCAAGTATAGACTAAAGG
>NZ_QAIL01000100.1 GCF_003061025.1 Pedobacter sp. HMWF019
GTCCTTGTTGCGGTTGAAATTAGATAATGTGCAGGAGGTAAATGGGGGGAGTTATCAGTTTTCATATAACACAACAATGTTGCCTAGAAAAAATTCCTTTGCGCGAGATTATTGGGGTTTTTACAATGGCAAACTCACAAATATTTCTTTGGTACCGAATCCAGTGGAATTTAATCGTCCAGAATTTGGAGATAATGGCAATAACAAAAATGCAGATTTAAATTATGCAAGGGCTGGAATATTGGAAGAGATCCGCTACCCCACTGGTGGAAAAGTAACGTTTGACTATGAATTAAATGAATTTGATAAAAATCAAATGCCGAGTTTTCCTTCATCCAATCAGATTGTTCAGGGAGCTGGACTTAGGGTGAAGTCGATTAAACATTTTGATAACGGGGCGGTAACCCCAATATCTAAGATAGTCTATAACTACGAAGGAGGGAAACTAATTAGTCCTTTACAATTGATACGGCAGGTTCCCTACAGGATGTTAACTGGAACAGTAGATCTTGGTCGGCGATTATATCTATATGATTATAATTTAACCGTATTGTCATCAAACGGAATTTTCTCAAGTAATCCATTGTCATCCATAAACGGAGTCGGTTATAGCAGAGTAACGAAGTCAAATGTAGATGAAAATAGGAGCTCAGGAAAGACTGTAATGGAGTTCAATAACGACGTAGATGAATATAATTATAGTATTGGGAACCGTGTGTTGGAATGCAGTGTACCAACCGTTAAATCAATATCAAAACCAGAGAATGGTTCAGTGAAATCAACTAAGATATTTAACGAGGCAAATGTTCTGTTGCGAAAAATTGATAACGAGTACTCAATATCAAGTTCCTCTATTTATTATGGAGCAAGAATATTTTCTTATGGTAATTCCTACTTCGTGAGTGTGCCGTCTCCTCCAGAATTAATGTACGAGACCCATTTTCTAGTCGGATATTATCCAATATTTGATGTGAAAACCAACCTAACTAGGGTGATTGAAACAGATTATTTTAATGGTATTGATAGTGTGAAATTAACCACGTTGAACAGTTATGATGATTTAAATAGGAGAACAGAAGTCTGGAAAGCAGCGGCGGATGGTGCTCTTACCAGATTGATCTATACTTATCCTGTTAATTCTCCCGACAATTCTCCAGCTCTTCAGGAAATGATAAATAGAAATAGAATTTCAGATGTGGTTAGAGTGTCAACAATGCATAAGGGGAGTAAAACACCAACATTTGTCCAAATAGATAATAGGGTTAAAGAATTTGTTTTGAGCGGAGACAAAATAGTACAAAGCAAGAATACAATAAATTATTTTGATGGGAATGGACAGACTTATAGCCCAGCTATAACAACATATGATTTTTATGACCCGTTGAATAGTACTCTTTTGCAATACACAACTGAAAATAAACTTACTAATGCTCTGATTTGGGGATATAAAGGACTTTATGTAATTGCTGATGTAAAAAATGCATCTGCCTCTCAGGTTGCTTATACATCCTTTGAAGATGAAGGTCGTGGTAATTGGAGTTATAGCGGTACACCAGTAAGTTTCATGAATCAAAAAGGTTATCTACTTAATGGTTCCAGCATCGCGAAAAACGGACTAGATAATACTAAAACATTTATCGTATCCTATTTTAGTTCTGGTAATTCGGCGGTAGTAAACGGTTTAAGTGGTAAAGCAGGTATAACTGCTAATGGCAGAACATATTATGAACATATTATATCCGGCACTTCTAATATTACAATTTCGGGAGATGTAATTATTGATGAATTAAGGCTGTACCCTGAGGGAGCTTTAATGACGACTTTTACTTACGATCCATTAATTGGTATGACGAGTCAAACAGATTCCAAAGGACAAACGACCTATTATGAATACGATGGATTCCAACGATTGAAGAACGTGAAAGACCAGAATGGAAACATCCTGAAAAATAGCACCTATCACTACAAGCCCTAACCAGCGCTCCATATGAAAACAAGATCAAATAGGACAAAGCGGATCAAATATTCCTTTGCCGCTCTGGCAGCATTATTTTTACCAGCCTTCAAGGCTCATGCCCAACAGGGGCAGGATAGAGAGGTGTCCATATATAACAACGAAGCAGAAATCACGGCCCGCGGTAGTGTTACCTTAAAGCCGGGATTTTATATCCCATCGGGGAAAACGGTACGAATTTATACCACCGGACTGAGTTTTGAAAAATGTGTTGCGGCCATCAATACCTTAAATACGGTAAGTGCCAATCAGAATTACATCCTCACCAAAACGTTTAAAAAACCAGGTATCCTGACAGATAATGACACCCGACAAAACCTCAGCACCTGTGAGGTCAACCAGACCGTCCAATATATCGATGGATTAGGAAGACCTCTTCAAACAGTAACTGTGCAGGGAAGCCCAGGCTTCCGGGATATGGTGCAGCCCATAGCTTATGATGCTTTTGGAAGAGAAGCTGTGAAATACCAGCCTTATGCTGCAGTGAGTAATGGTGGTGCGTACCGCACCGATGCCTTAACCACTGGGACAGGACAGGCTGCCTTTTACACCAGTACGGCTGGCATCAAAACCACAGCTACTCCTTTCTCTGTCACCATCTTTGAAGCCAGCCCTTTAAACCGGGTCGAGCAGCAGGGTGCACCAGGAGATGCCTGGCAGCCTGCAGCCAGCCGTACGGCTACCGCAGGAAGAACCGTGGTAAGTGAATACGGAACCAATGTCGCTGCAGAGCCCGTCAAATTGTGGACAGTGACCTCCTCGGGGGCTTCATCTCTGGGCTCCTACTCCAATGGAATACTGTATAAAACCAAGATTAAAGATGAGAACTGGGTGAGCGGAAACGGGGGTACTGTGGATGAATACAAAGACTTTGAAGATCATGTGGTGCTCAAAAGAGTATGGGAAACCGATACCAAAAGTCTGTCTACCTATTATGTGTATGATGACCTGGGCAACCTTCGGTATGTATTGCCTCCGGCAGTAAATGAAAACGGCTCCAACATCAACAGCTTTACAGAAAGTGATGCTGCCTTTAAGAACTTCATTTATGGTTACCATTATGATGGCCGCAAGCGCTTAACCGAAAAACAGATTCCCGGAAAAGGCTGGGAATACCTGGTCTACAATACCCTTGACCAGGTGGTGCTGAGCCAGGACTCCCTGCTAAGAGGATCGGGCAAATGGAACTACAGCAAGTATGATGCTTTCGGCAGGGTGATCACGACCGGTTTATATACCCGAGCCCTGGCCAGACCTGCGATGCAAACTGAAGTGAGCACAGATGGGCTAAGCAACAGCCTCTGGGAAAGCAGACCGGATGCTCCGAATTCAGATTATACCAATGTCGCTTTTCCGAGAGCAGGTACAGAGGCCCAGGTGATCAATTACTATGACAACTATTCTTTTGCAGGGAACAGCTTTAACGGACCTACCGGAGATCAAATGCCTGCCACCCGTACCAAGACCTTACTCACCGGAACCAAGGTGAATACTCTTGGAACAGCCACGATGCTGTTAACAGTCAATTACTACGATGATGAGGGGCGGGTGATCCAAAGCAAAAGCCAAAACCATGTGAATGGAACCGATGTGGTAGACAATACCTATGACTTCATTGGGCAGTTGAAAGCGAGCAAACGTACCCATGTTGGAAATGGAGTTACCACCACCATCTCCACCCGCTATGACCTGGACCATATGGGCAGAAAACTGGCCACCTGGGAGTCCATCAATGGCGCGCCGGAGATTGCCCTGAACAGGATGTCCTACAATGAACTGGGGCAGGTGATCAAGAAATCCGTACACAGCAGCGATACCACGAACTTCCTTCAATCGGGTACCTATGCCTATAATGAAAGGGGCTGGACAAAAAACTATACCTCCCCACAGTTCAGCTATGACCTGAAATATCAAGATGGTACGACACCTCAGTTTAATGGGAATATCGCCAATCAGAGTTGGGGCGCTAATGGAAGCAATCCCAATACTTTTACCTATGGCTATGATAAACTGAACAGGCTACTCAGCGGAACCAGTACAGGTATCGCAATGAGTGAAATACTGACCTATGACGTGATGGGTAACATTGCCAGTTTAAACAGAAACGGAACCTTAGGAACGTATGACTATACGGGTACCGGCAATAGGTTGAACCAGGTAACCGGTGGACTAGCCACAGGGCTTTACACCTATGACGGAAATGGAAATGCCAAAATAGATGGAAGAACAGGGGTAAATTTAACCTATAATCAGTTGAACTTACCAGCTACAGCCAGCAAATCAGGTTTAACCATGGCTTATACCTACGATGCCACAGGCACTAAGCTGAGAAAAGTAAGCAATGGAGCAACCCGGGATTATGTTGATGGAATAGAATACGATGGAGCTACTATCAATATCATTCATACAGAAGAAGGCCTGGCCAGAAGAAGTGGAACTGCCTACAGTTATGAATATAACCTAACAGACCATTTGGGTAACGTACGGTTAAGTTTCTATAAGAACCCGAGTGCTGCTTTAGAAGTTTTACAACAGACCAATTATTACCCATTTGGAAAAAACTTGGTTGCAAAAGATGGACCGAACAAGTATCTTTATAACGGCAAGGAGTTGCAATCGGAGTTTAGTGCTCCTAATAAGGATGGACAGCTTGATTATGGAGCA
>NZ_QAIL01000101.1 GCF_003061025.1 Pedobacter sp. HMWF019
ACTAATGACAAATCACATAGGACAAAATATTAGAAGCTTGCGTAAGAAACAAAACTGGTCGCAGGAGAAAGTCGCAAAGGGGCTTGAAATTTCAATTCCGGCATATTCTAAAATAGAAACCGGCATAACAGACATTAACATTGATCGCCTTCATCAGATAGCCGCATTTTTCAATGTTTCAGTCGTGGATATTCTAATCGATGAACAGGCCGGATCCAAATCCCAGGAACAAGGTATGATTACCGAGCTTAAAGCTAAGCTGGCCAAACGTGAAGAAGAATATATCCAGCTGCAGGCTAAGATCATTGATCTTTATGAAAAGCTGAAAAAGATCTAAACAATCATCCCCCCCTCTTGTTCATCATCAGCATTAAAATGCTTCTATGGGCATTTTAATGCTGATGATGAAAGTTAAATTCCATCTATTGGAATTTTAAACCAAAATTCCGATCCTTTATTTTCTTCGCTGTTCACACCAATAGATCCGTTGTGCCTGCGTACAATATCGGAGGAAATGTACAAACCCAAACCCAGACCGGAAAATTGAAAGCTATCATCATTGACACGGAAAAACCGGTCAAATACGAGTTCTGCTTTGTCTGATGGGATTCCAATACCAAAATCTTTTACCGTTATCTTTAAATACCTTTCAATGACCTCTGTATAAATCACCGCTCTTTTACTTTGCGGGGAGTATTTGATGGCATTGGACAAGAAATTATTCAAGACCTGCTGTATCCTCTGCTCGTCAGCATAAATCTCTAAGTCATCCAGATGCTCAATTTCAATAACATAATCTTCGGTATTCTGTATATCCTCTGTACATTCCAGAATCAGATCTTTGATATTAAAACGACTATAATTAAACTGCATTTTACCAGCCTGGATCCTTGTGACATCCAAAAGATCATTCACTAAAGCGGTCAGGTTATCTAACTGTCTGTTGGCTTTATAAATATAGGTTAACATCTGCTGCTCCACATGGCTATTTTTCGCAAGCCTTAGGGTTAGCTGGAGAAAACCTTTAATACTGGTGATCGGTGTTTTGAGTTCATGGCTCGCAATACTCATGAATTCATCTTTTCTCTGCATGAGTTCTTTGGTTGATTTCTGGGCTTTCAACAAATCCGTCACTTCAAAACCAAAAAAAGCAATTCCATCTACCTCACCCCGATCAGTATACACCGGCGTAAATATAAAATCAAACCAGTAGTCCATCAGCTCCTGGTTAACTGGGTTAAATAATTTTACATGGAATGCCTTTGCTTCATAAACTTCTCCTGTTTTTAAAATACGTTTCTGAATTTCCAAAAGCTCAGTTCCATGAAGTTCAGGATGAATGTCCAGATAACGATGGCCAATATATCCTTTATCGCCATTAAATTCAAGAAAAGCATCATTTACAAATTCATAAACCAGCTCTGGTCCTCTGCGGATCGTAATGAGTGCTGGCGCCTTTTTAAATATCCGGTAAAATTCGTCCTGCTGTTTTTTTATCAGTTTCTGAAGTTCATTCTTCTTATCTTCAACCTGCTTTTGTTTACTGATATCGATGATGTAAGTTACCGCTTCCCGATCATTCCCTTCCTCGAGTAGTGCCGATCCAATCATCACAGAAATGCGATGACCGTCTTTATGAAGGTACTGTTTTTCAAAAGGAGGACATACCCCTAATTTTTTTATTTGTTGCAAGGCGACCTGGGTAACAGGCATATATTCTTCAGGGGTGATTTTACTCCAGTTCAGACCTTTATCCAGGTCTTCACGGCTGTAGCCGATCATCTTAATAAAAGCATCATTAGCATCTTCAATGTTGCCAGTGTCTATATCGCAAAATAACATGCCAATTACATTGGAATCAAAAATCTTTCTAAACTTGCGTTCGCTTGATGTCAACTTATTTTCCGTTTCAATCAGGGTAGTAATATCAACCATCGAACCTACCATGCGATAGGGCGTTTGAAAGTCGTCCTTCATGATTGTCCCCCTGTCCAGAATAACAGCATAATGCCCATTTGTCTTTTTCACCCTGTATTCTGCAGACCACTGAGGCTCTCCTCTATTGATGGCATCATATACGCTATCTTGTACCCTTTTCCTATCTTCAGGATGAATTTTATCAAACCAAAAAACAATGTTACCGTTCTCTTCTTTTTGTTCATAGCCAAACATCGAAGTAAAGTTATCGCTCCTCCATATTGTGTTATCAGCAAGTGTCCAGTCCCAAATGGTATCATTGGTTGCCCTTGACACCTGTTTAAACCTTTCTTCGCTTTCAGATAGCTCCATTGTCCGCTCCTTAACCTTCAATTCCAGCTCTGTATTCAATTTTTTAAGATTTTCCCTAACACTGATCAGTTCGTTGTAATTTTTCTTTATCTTCTGATCAGCAGCTTTCTGATCTGTAATATCGGTGAGCGTAGCCACAAAACCATCCGACATCTTTACAGCAACGAGATGAAACCATCTGAGTGCCGAACTCTGAAACTCCGTTTGCAGCACACCTCCTTTTTCAACTACATGAATGTATTTACCAAATAAATTTCCTTCCGATAATTCAGGTATTTGTTTAACAAGCAAAGCCTCCTTAAAATCTTCCATACTCTTATCAAAGAAGCTTAACGCAGCATTATTAAATGAAACACACTTGAAGTCTGTAATAAAATGATCCTGGTTACGAATCGCTGTAAAAACAAATATGGCATTTAGGCTGGCATTAAAAACCCCGTTAATCAGGTTATTTAAGGCCGTAATTTGCGAAATATCCACAAAGGTGACCACCACCCCGTCATTTTTCTTATCCTGTCGAACATAAGGTAAGATCCGCATTAAACTTCTGGTTCCATTTTTTAAAGCAACTTCCTTTTCCAAGCTATGTCCGGTCAATAAGACCTTTCTGATCTCACCAATAAAATTTTCGGATTGGACATTATTAGAAATATGTTCGATAGAACGACCAATATCTGCATCAATCAGATTGACCATACTCACTGCCGCCGGGTTGAACTTACGAATGTAAAGTCCATTATCCAGAAAAACCTGACCTATGTCTGTACATCTGAAATAATTATCAAGATCATCGTTCAACTCCACCAGTTCCTTAATTCTCAACTGATGTTCTGTGTTTAAAGTATGTAATTCTTCATTCAGAGACTGCAACTCTTCATTACCAGACTGGAGTTCTTCATTTGCAGAGAGTAATTCTTCATTTGTGGACTGTAATTCCTCATTCGTGGTTTCCATCTGTTCTACTGCCACTTGCAAATTGTTCCTGGTTTCGTTCAACTCTGCCTCCAGTTCATAGATATATTCACTATGCTGATCTGCAGAAAGAGAATGCAATGCCAGTTCTTCTTTACCAGGAATAATCTCTGCGACACTTTCTCTAAAAACAATCATGGTCAAACCCGTGTCTCGTGCAGGAGGCTGTATAGAAATATTGAGGTATATATCTTCTTCTTCCCGCTTCATCCTGATTTTGGTCAGGTGTACGGTAACATACTCCTTCCAGCATCGGCGCAGTGCATTGTTCAGCACAATAGCAATTTCCCTGGAAACCATTTTGAGGACATTAAGTTCCATCTTTTGATCAGGAAGGGAAAGAAACTTCTTGTAATTACCTACGGCTTCCTTAATTAAGTAACCTTTGTCTATAAAAACACCTGCAAATCCGAGCTCTTCTGCAATAAATTTATGAAGCCGGACTTCCCCGGTACTCTGCACCGGCTCTTTCTGCTGCCCTGCTCTCTTGTCTTTTACCGGGAGAAACTGACCTCCTGTACTATAAGTATTGAAATTTGAGTAGTGAATGGGGCCAGATTTTTGATATAGCTTCCATTTACCAGAGATTTCATTGATGCCTTCTTTTAATACGCCTGCGGTCTCACTTGAACCCAAAAACAAATATCCTTTCTTATTCAATGAAAAGTGAAAGGTGGAGAGCACTTTTTCCTGCAAAACATTATTCATGTAGATCAGCATGTTCCTGCAGTTGACCAAATCGTTTTTAATGAATGGCGGAGACTTGATCACATCATGACGGGCGAATACGATTTGTTTTCTGATTTCAGGATTTACACTAAAAAAGTTCTCCTCCTGCGTAAAATATTTTTTAAAGAGACCCGGCTTGATTTCTTTTTTCAGATAATTTGGGTACTGGTTTCTGGCTGCGATCTCAATGCTTTTCTCATCAATGTCAGTTGCAAAAATTTTAACTTCGAGTATTTTTCCTGATTTTCTTATGCACTCGTTAAGGAGAATTGCGACAGAATAGGCTTCCTGACCAGTACTGCAGGCACAAATCCAGACTTTTATAATTTCATTTTCGGATTTACCTGAAACGATATCAGGCAGCACTTTGCTTTCCAGTATATCAAAGGCCTGTGGATCTCTGAAAAATTTTGTTACCCCAATCAAAAAATCTTTTCCAAGTATTTCGGTTTCCGCTGCGTTCTTCTTTAAGAAACCAACATAATCACTCAATGCATGTATGCCATTTTCCGTCATCCTTCGGGCAATACGCCTCACGATGGTTGGTGTTTTATAAAAGCTAAAATCATTACCGCTTTGTTCATAAACTAAAACAAAGATCTGATCCAGTAAATCTCCATCAATATAGCCATTTTCCAAAATTCTGACCGGGAGTTCATTTGCATAATTGAAAAGCTCCTTTGGCATGTCCTTAGGGGAAAGAACATAATCTGCATTTCCCGAGGCAATGGCACTATTAGGCATGCCATCAAATTTTGCTGTGGAAGGATCCTGTACAATAACCATCCCTCCCTTTTCTTTAATTGTCTGAATACCTTTTGTACCGTCTGTACCTGTTCCAGATAGAAGCACAGCAATGGCCAGTTCCTTCTTATCTTCTGCCAGTGTATGCAGGAATGTATCAATCGCTGTATTAGGTGCTTTGACCAAAGACTTCTCTGCAAGTTTCAGACGTCCCTGGCTTACCGTCATCAATTTATTGTTAGGAATGATATAGACACAGTCTTGCTGTATAGTCATATTGTGCCCTGCTTCAAACACCTTCATATGAGTATGCTTCGCAACAAGTTCTACCAGTAAGCTCTTATAATCCGAAGATAAATGTTGTATCACTATAAAAGAAAAGCTTGAGCTTTGTGGCATATGGTCAAAAAACTCATGAATAGCTTCCAAACCACCCGCAGAAGCCCCTATAGCTACGATATAAACCCCTCGTTTACTCATTAATTATACAATTGTTTGGTTCTGAATTCGAAAAGAAAACTCCGCAGCGACTCTGCGACCTCTAGTTCCTGGTCTCCCCAGGCTAAACTATGCTTCCTTACTGTTTGCTTCCACATTTTAAAAGAATGACGCGGATGATAGTTTTTTCCATCCTTTTCGAAATTAATCGCCTCATTAGGATTTCCTCCCCAGTGAATGTCTTCAATCACTTCCGGCCGGAAAAAAATTAAAAACTCTCCTCTTTCGATATGAATCGGTATGACAAGCAATCCGCTGCCAACTTCAGCAAAATCAGCAGCATCTTCATAAAGGTCGATAATGTGGTTGGTAGAAAAAACTTTGTCAACATTTTTGCCTTCCAGCCAAAGCAAAAGATTATCCAGGTCATTTTTACCCGGTACAACTCCGGAACTCTCTAATTTATGGTCTAAAGAAACAACTACACCAGAGGCAGAAAATAGATCAAGGAGCTTATCTGGTCCATCTTCCATTAGTAAACCCGAAATGTCGTCTTTAGAATAGATCAGATCTGTAAGGACAGTTCTCTTCTCCTGGAAGGTCCGGCCCATCTCAAATTTTTCACGGTCTATGAGTAAAGAAATTCTGCTGGAAATCACTGTAGATAGCCATTCAAAAATAGAACACAGCTGAAAATTAAGATGTTTCTCTTCTATATGATGACAAGAGATCAAGCCCCAAAGGTTTTCATTATAAATCACCCTTACCGACATGGATGATTTTATATTCATATTCTTCATATACTCCAGATGGACTCCGGCCACACTTCTCAGATTACAATCTGAAAGGTCGATAAAAGCATGTGTAACAGGGTTAATAACAGGATATAGGCGCACAGGTTTAAACTCCCTGTTTGGGATTAACCTATAAGGGTTCTTCAAATAGAGCTGGCGTGCTTGTTTTGGAATATCCGAAGCCGGAAAAGTTTGCCCGATATAAGGTTCAAGATGGTCGTTTTTCTCTTCAGCTATAACCGTTCCATTCCAGTCTTTGTCAAATCTGTACATCAAAACTCCATCAAAAGCAGATATTCTGCGCATTTCATGAATAGCAATTTCCGCAACCTCCTGAACAGATTCGGCCTCATCAATGGCCGACATAATGTATTTTATATCCTGAAAAACATCTGTAAATCCCCGCTCAGCATTCGGATCAATAGGTTCAAACTCTAAAATCAGATATTCTGGTTTGATATGTACCAAGGCATGTGCTACCAGCCCTGTAAAAGCGGGTTTAAAAGAAATATTTAATGGTATTCTATTTCTAACGCCACTATTTAAGACTCTTTTTAACCCTGATACACTCTCCTCTTCCAGATATCTGGAAATTGGTGTGTTCACAAAATCCTGTACAACTGTGCCCGTAATCTCATCAATATTCTCACTAACCTGTATCACCTGTAAATCAACACTTTCCAAAACAACAAGATAACCATAGCTTTGTATTGAATTGATGTGATTTAGTGGTAAACTTCCACAAAAGTCTGAGTCGTAATTTGTTTTTTTCGTCATTTTATCCTGGCAGTGATTTCAATTTTCCTCATTTCATTTTATGGAAAAGAATTAATTAATTTTCAATTTGGATACCAAATAATGTACCAACTCTCGGGAAATACCTAATTAAAATGGTAATAAACATGTTCACAATAAAAATAGTTGAAACATATTAAACATTTCATCGAAC
>NZ_QAIL01000102.1 GCF_003061025.1 Pedobacter sp. HMWF019
CACTTACAGGGAATGCCCTAAATGTCGTCAGGGAGAACTGGATACCAGAGTTCCAAGAGCACCCCTATTTAAACATTTTCTCTTTTGGATGCCTTATAAAAGATACAGGTGCAGCAATTGCCAGGTCAAGGTGCACATACTCGATAAGAAATAAAAAAAAGCCGTTTGGATATCCAAACGGCTTTTTTTTATTTCGATACTTTTTTATTCAACAGTAACCGATTTGGCCAGATTTCTTGGCTGATCCACATTACAGCCTCTCAAAACAGCAATATGGTAAGACAACAATTGCAATGGTATAGTTGCCAGTAGTGGTAAAAAGGCCTCACTCGCATCCGGAATCTCAATACAGTAATCTGCCATCTTCTTAACTTCAGTATCACCTTCAGTAACAATAGCAATGACCTGCCCTTTTCTGGCTTTTACTTCCTGTATATTACTGATCACCTTTTCATAAGAAGAATTCTTTGTTGCAATCACTACAACAGGCATTTCCTCGTCAATTAAAGCAATCGGACCATGTTTCATTTCGGCAGCCGGGTATCCCTCTGCATGGATATAAGAAATCTCTTTTAATTTTAAAGCGCCTTCCAGGGCAACAGGGAAGCCACTACCTCTTCCAAGGAAAAGACAATTTGTGGAATCTTTAAATTTCTCTGCAATCTCTCTGATCAATAAATCAGATTGCAGAGCCAGTTCAATTTTTTCAGGAATGTTCTCCAGTTCAGTTAAGAGTTCAACCATTTTAGAATTGGTTACCGTTCCTCTCTGCTGTGCCAGGTTAAAGGCAATTAGAGTTAGTACAGTCACCTGAGCAGTAAATGCCTTGGTACTAGCCACTCCAATCTCAGGACCTGCGTGTGTATAAGCACCCGCATGTGTAATTCTTGGAATAGAAGCACCAACCACATTACATACACCAAAAATGGTTGCTCCTTTTTCTTTGGCCATCTCAATAGCCGCCATGGTATCTGCAGTTTCTCCTGATTGAGAAATGGCAATAATTACATCGCTTTCATTGATGATCGGGTTTCTGTATCTAAATTCCGAAGCATATTCCACTTCAACTGGAATACGCGCATATTCTTCAATTAAATACTCTGCAACCAGGCCTGCATGCCATGAGGTTCCGCAGGCCACAATAATGATGCGTTTTACATTTTTAAGCTTATCTGCATATTCATTGATACCACCCAGCTGAACTCTTCCTTCTGAAGGGTAAATACGGCCCCTCAAACAATCTCTTACAGACCTTGGCTGCTCATAGATCTCTTTTAACATGAAATCATCATAGCCGCCTTTTTCCAGCATTTCCAGTTTCAGTTCCAGTTCCTGGATATATGGAGTCTGGATCACATTGTCCAGACGTTTAATCACCAGCTCGTCCCGCTTCAAAAGTGCAATTTCGTTATCATTCAGGTAAATTACATTCTTGGTATACTCAACGATCGGTGTTGCATCAGAAGCAATAAAGTACTCTCCCTCTCCAACTCCAATCACCATTGGGCTACCTTTTCTTGCTGCAATCAGTTGATCCGGCTGCGCCTCATCCATCACCACAATAGCATAAGCACCGTTCACTTTATGAAGCGCTAATCTTACTGCTTCTAAAAGATCTACATTTTCAACTTTATAGATCTCTTCAATGAGGTGGATTAATACTTCTGTATCCGTATCACTGTTAAACTCGTGACCTTTGCTTTGAAGCATTTCCTTAAGCGTAGCATAGTTTTCTATAATACCATTATGGATAATGGTCAGATCGCCTGCATTTGAGGTATGAGGGTGGGAATTGCGGTCGCAAGGCTCACCATGTGTTGCCCAGCGGGTATGACCTATACCGATGGTTCCTGTCAAATTTTTACCTTCGGCAAAATTTTCCAGTTCCACAACCTTTCCGGCCTTTTTGAAAATATTTAAACCTGCATCATTGATCAGTGCAATACCAGCACTGTCATATCCGCGGTATTCTAATCTTTTTAGTCCTTTAACTACAATTGGCCACGCTTCTCTGTGACCGATGTATCCGACGATTCCACACATAAATTAATAGGTAAGATGTTTATGATTGATATTGAGTATCATAATATTTTATATAGTCACCAGAAGTCACATCAGATAACCATTCTTCATTTTCCAGATACCATTCCACCGTTTTTTCCAGACCTTCTTCAAACTGCAAGCTTGGTA
>NZ_QAIL01000103.1 GCF_003061025.1 Pedobacter sp. HMWF019
GTGCCATATAAAGATTTTTATAATTTCACTAATCTACAAGTTTATCAATCTATCTAAAAGTGATTTACCTCAAAAAATATCTAATACCGCCCTCTTTATAATCCTTCTATAAAGGAAATATAGTCCTGTGCATTTCTTTCCATTCTTTCTGAAGTAGCCTGATGCTCTGCTCCATAAAAAGCAAAAACCGATCTGTAATCTGCCTTTACATAATTAAAAGTAATCTCAAACGGAGCGGTCAGTTGCTTTAAGGGATACTTATATCTTCCTGATGCCTGATAATCCTCTTCATTGATACCTGCGGTAATACTCAGGGCAATCTTTTTATTATTTAATCAGGAAAATCCCTGTTGCCTTTAATTTCTGCAGTTGACCAATGGGGATTGGGGTTTGCACCTCAATTAAAGGCTATATTGGAAAAAGAAGATTAATTGTGCTTACCCCTTATTTACAGCCTCTACAGATTGATACGTTCTATCCATTTTAAATCAGAATGTAATTCCTGATTACAAAACTCGATGTGAATTACTCTTCTTTTATGATTACTCGTCGTTCTGCTGGAGCTATGCATTAACAACGGCTTCATAATCATAATTCCTCCTCTAGGTACATTGCAGCTAACTTCAGATTCAATAGACCAGTCGATATCTTCAGATCTGTAAATATCCTTTAAATGCGATCCGGGTATAACTTTCAATGCCCCGTTGTTTTCATTAGTATCGTCAAGATGAATACGAATGGTATATATCTTCTTTAGAATTTCCAGGGGAGGTTGAACGGCAAATTGGTTTTGCTTTACGGTCCACATTCCATATCCTTCCAGTTCTACCTTCTTGTCCACAGAAATCGTAAGATCCTGATGGTAGGATACAAACCAATTAGATTGTTCAGGCTTATCAAAATAGATTGATTTTACAATGAAGTAGTCCTTTCCAAAAAGATCTTGAATCAAAGCTTTAAAATCAGTATTAAAGATCAGTCCGATTGCGCCTGGCAATTCCTTTAAAAATTGCCTGATGGCAAACAGATCTGCAGATTTCCTGAATGTTTTCCCTGATGTATCCGCCTGATCAACCACCTGCAATAATTGGGTAACCAGCTGTTCCGTAAAGACATACGGAATCATCACAAAGCCATCATTTTCAATTTTAGCTGCATAAGAATCGAGCTTTACCATTAAAACGAAGATACAGATTCAATTGATATGAGAACAGAAAACAACGTTAATTATCCAAATGCCCTAACCAACGCAATGGTGAGTATTGATCTCCAATGCAGGCATTTAAGATCAAGCCTATAGCATGTTCAAAGTTTTCACTATTGCTAAGCAGTACAACAGCAATGCCTTTTTCAGGAAAAGCAACGAAATAGTTCTGGTTCGCTTCACCATGGCCTGTATGAAAAAATACCTTGCCAACTTTACTTTGAAATAATCCTGTACCCAATCCCCAAGCCAGGTGAATCCGATCATTATCAGAGGTTAAACTATCTTTTAAAGGACCAAAGCCTCGTTTACTTTTTACATAGATCTGAGGTGACAGCATTTGAGCATACAATTGATGGGACAGTCCCTTTTCTGACATCAAATTGATCACAAACTTCGCGTAATCTGAAGCGGTTGTGGTCATCGAACCTGCTGCCCGGCTTTCAGTCCTTCTTTCAGATCCATAGACTTTTCCTTCTTTATAGTAGGCCAGAGAGAAATTCTCTTCAAATGCCGAATCCCATATCATAGAAGTGTGGTCCATGTGAAGGGGTATAAAAACCTCTTCTTTAGCCAATTGCTCCAAAAGCTTCCCGGTGTATTCTTCTATCATAAATCCCAGTAGGTTCAGTCCTTCATTTGAATAGTAAAATTTCTCCCCGGGCCTGGCAATCAGGTTTACTTTACCCTGATAGACCCCTCTCAACACCGGCATACCTGAGCTATGACTTAAGAGCATTCTGGGTGTGATCTTATTAAATGCAGTGGTGTCCTCTCCCAGATCTTTCCATTTGGGATATTGACCTATAGGCTTCTTTAGATAATGTTGCACGGGTATATCCAGATTGAATATTCCTTTTTCTGCCAAGCGTAAAAATAAATAGGCACTCACAGGCTTGGTTAACGATGCAGCGTACATTACCGTATTGTCTTCAATCCTTAACTGCTTTTCAATATTTCTGTAGCCAAAGTTTCCTTTCCAAACGGTTTTATGGTTATTAATGATCGCTACCTGGAGGCCTGCAATCCTGGCGCTGTCAACAATAGAGGCTAACCTCCTTGTTAATACTGACGTAGAAATGGTCTTTCCACTGAGTTGTTTTACGGTACTTGCTTGTTGTGCATTTGAGCTTAAATAAAAACAGCTGATGACAATGATGATTAATTTTTTCATGATTTGTTTTTTGACCAAATTTCCGATGAAATTAAAAAACATACAACGACATATCTGCGTCACCTACACGACAAATCGGCTTTAAACCACATAAAAACCGTGGTTAGGTAAAAATCAAAGATTAAATTTTAAGGAAAGCGTAGGAAAAAGGATACTTTATTGGTACCAGGTTAATGGAACGAAATAAATTGACCAAAGTCATAATTACCATAAAGGCATAGATCGTTATTGTGACAGGAAAACCTACCGGGAAAAAGTAAACCATCAGAACAATTGCAGGAAAAAACAGGACCGTCATAGTCAGATGGAAGTTGAGTACCTGTTTGCCTTGTTGATCGAAATCCTGACTTTCCTCCTTTTTAAGCATCCACAAAACAAAGGGTAAAACAATATTCAGAATAGGCAGGCCTAAACCTAAAAGGGCCAGCAAATGAAAAAGTGGAGCAATGAATGATTTCTTTGCCGTTTCTTTCGGGTCTGAATTTCCTTCCGGATCATCCATTAAAAGTTCTGTATCTATATCCAGGCAACTGGCCAGCATTTTTAGCGTTTGGATATGTGGAACAACGGCTCCCTTTTCAATGCGCTGGATCGTTCTTGTGGTTACACCAGACAGTTCTGCCAGTTGCTCCTGGGTTAGTCCTTTTTTTCGGCGGTAAACAGCAAGTTTGGATGCAGACATACTTTTCTTTTTACTAAAATCGAAAAAAAATCTGATAAAAATTAAGGTCCTTATCTAACTAAAGACAAAGACCTTAATTCTTGAGGTGGTTGACCTGATCTTAATGATGTAGATCAAACCTGTCCAGGTTCATCACCTTATTCCAGGTGGATACGAAGTCTTTTACAAACTTGGCCTGAGCATCGGTACTTCCGTATACTTCGGCAATGGCTCTGAGTTCTGCATTGGAGCCGAATACAAGGTCTGCACGGGTGGCCGTCCATTTCGGTTGTCCGGAGGAACGGGAACTGCCTATATATAACTCCTTATCTTCTGAAGCTGCCTTCCATGCCGTATTCATATCAAGCAAATTGATAAAAAAGTCGTTGGTAAGCTGGCCAGGCCTTTGAGTGAAAACACCATTTTTCGAAGCATCGAAATTTATATCCAGCACGCGTAAACCACCGATCAGCACAGTTAATTCAGGGGCGGTTAGGGTCAATAAATTGGCTTTATCGATCAGGAACTTCTCTGTAGAAACTGCAGACCTTGATTTACGATAATTACGGAAACCATCAGCTGCCGGCTCCAGGTAACCAAATGACTCGACATCAGTTTGTTCCTGGGAAGCATCCATCCGGCCAGGGGTAAAAGGAACCGTAATTGCACTTCCCGCCGCAGCTGCTGCCTTTTCTATAGCCGCATCACCAGCCAATACAATCAGATCTGCAAGCGAAATTTTCTTACCATCTGCCTGAGCTCCGTTAAAGTCTTTCTGAATGCCTTCCAGTACATTCAATACTTTTTGTAACTGTACTGGGTTATTAACTTTCCAGTCTTTTTGAGGCACCAGGCGAATGCGCGCACCATTGGCACCACCGCGTTTATCGGTACCGCGGAAGGTTGAAGCTGAAGCCCATGCGGTAGAAACCAGTTCAGCGATACTCAGTCCGGAAGCCAATGCTTTTACTTTCAATGCAGCAATGTCGTTCTCATTGATCAGTGGATGGTTAACTGCTGGAATCGGATCTTGCCATAGCAATTCTTCCTGCGGTACATCAGGACCAAGGTAGCGTTCTTTTGGCCCCATATCGCGATGCGTTAATTTATACCATGCACGGGAAAAAGCATCAGCAAATTGATCTGGATTTTCCAGGAAACGTCTTGATATTTTTTCATAAGCAGGGTCAAACCTCAGAGAGAGATCGGTAGTGAGCATGGCTGGCCGATGTTTTTTAGAACCATCAAATGCGTCAGGAATAATAGATTCCGCGTCTTTGGCTACCCATTGATGTGCACCTGCCGGGCTTTTGGTTAATTCCCATTCAAAACCGAACAAGTTTTCAAAGAAATTATTGCTCCATTGCGTTGGTGTTTTTGTCCAGATCACTTCCAGACCACTTGTAATGGCATCTGCGCCTTTACCAGAACCATAACTGTTGCTCCATCCAAATCCCTGAGCTTCCAAACCGGCTGCTTCAGGTTCTTTACCTACATGATCTGCCGAAGCAGCCCCATGGGTTTTACCAAAGCTATGGCCTCCTGCTATTAGAGCAACGGTTTCCTCATCATCCATGGCCATACGACCAAAAGTATCGCGGATGTCTTTAGCTGCAGCAATCGGATCAGGATTACCATCCGGTCCTTCAGGATTAACATAAATTAATCCCATCTGTACAGCTGCAAGCGGTTTTTCCAGGTTTCGGGAGTGAATGTCGCCATCAGCATCGTCATCTGTAACAACTACGCCATGTGCTTTATCTGCACCTTCTGAACCATGTGCATAACGGATATCGCCACCTAACCAGGTAGTTTCTGAACCCCAGTATACAGATTCATCTGCCTCCCAGGCATCTTCACGTCCACCGGCAAAACCAAAGGTTTTAAAGCCCATAGATTCCAGGGCGATATTACCTGTAAGAATGATTAAATCTGCCCATGAGATTTTGCGGCCATATTTTTGTTTGATTGGCCAAAGCAACCTGCGGGCTTTATCAAGACTAACATTATCTGGCCAGCTGTTCAGAGGTGCAAAGCGTTGTAATCCTGCGCCTGCCCCACCACGGCCATCGCCTACCCGATAGGTTCCGGCACTATGCCATGCCATACGGATAAACAAGCCGCCATAGTGACCAAAGTCTGCCGGCCACCAATCTTGTGAATCAGTCATAAGTGCATGGAGATCATTTTTTACCGCTTCCAGATCAAGACTGTTAAAGGCCTCTGCATAATTAAAATCTTCATCCATTGGGTTAGACAAAGATGAATGCTGACGCAGAATACTGAGTTTTAGCTGATCGGGCCACCAGTCGTTGTTCCTGGTCCCGCCACCGCCAACGTTGTCCTTCAAGGTGCCGTTATGAAATGGGCATTTGCTGATGTCATTTGATCCGTTTTCCATTTTTAATACTATTTTTAGATAAATACTTAATTCTCTCCTTTGAGTTTATATAAAGTTATAACATTAGGTAAAACAATCACAATCAATTAATTCTATAGTGCAATAGCTTCCAGCTATTAGAGTAATCTCTTTTGCCAGTTCCAAAACGCATCGGTAAATTTATCTTCAGCCAGGTCTATAATTTCCTCGAAAGGCTCCTCTACCGGTTCTATGCCAAAATTCTCCATCAGCCATTCGATATAAGCTTCTATATTATTGCTCGTTGCATAGCTGTCTCTGTCATTACTCAGTTTAACAGTTTCACCATCCAACACAGGCTCTATATCATAAGTGAGTAAACGCAAAAGCTGCAATACATTTTCTGCAACCACGTCTATTCCATTTTCTCTGTCTAAAACCACAACAGGCATATCTTTAGTTAGTTTGCCGGATCCATCATCCCAAAGGGCATAAAATGCACCAAAACTGGTTGCTCTGGCAAAAGGTATAATGGCTTTCTGAAAAGCTTCATTCTCACTCCAGTTCCTTAAAATGGATAGTTCATATCCCCGCAATAGGAAATATTGAGCATAATTGGGGTAGTGTTGCTGAAAATCATATAATATAACCAACTCCCGGGGGATTTCCCTTCCCTGGAAATTATTTTCAAAAGCACTTAAACTCCGGTATTTTTGCAGGCCTTCAAACCCCTCATTAACATCAATATCGTATTTTATTAAAAAGTCATACAGACTATCGGCAAATTGGTCACTTGCAGCTTTCAGAATAAGATTAGCTTCTTCATCTGTTGTCACAGGCTCCAGTTCCAAATTTGCTTTTAACCACTGTATAAATGTTTCGCGGTTTTCGCTTTCTTCTTCGCGCCATTCTCCTTTATAAAAATAAGCGGAATCCCAACCTACGGTAATTTCTACATCGTAACTGAGCAGCCGGAGGAAGTCCTCGGTATTTTTTGCTACGGGATGTATCCCTCCTTCGTCGCCAAAAACCACCACAGGACATTTGTCGAGGTTTTCGTTAATGACCCAAATCGCATAAGTACTTCCGCCGGCCGTTGCTGTTGCAAACTCTATAAACGAACGCAGAAAATTTCCTTCTTCTGAATAAGTCTTTAACCCTGTTTTATCTATCGTTGTGAGATAGAAGCCATCGGCGTAAGTCCCTCCACCAAGCTCACTTTCCAATTCAAATAATCTTTCCAGATCATAAGGTACTCCATACATGCCGAACTGTTTCTTAAATGCAGGGTAGCTTCCCTCTTCAGAATCACTCTCCTCTTCTGCCTTTTTTATATAATCTACAATTGCCGTCCAGGTTTGCCAGGCAAATTGTTTAATATGCTCCGGGCTTGTGGCCTCCAGACTTTTAAAGCCATCTTCTTTTTTCTCCCGGTAAAAAGTAAATAAAAAACCAGATTCTATTCTCATAGAGATGCAGAGGCCATTATCGTGTAATATAAAAATGCTATTGCCCATCTGATCACCATCTGCATCAATATATGGTTTCTTTATCGTGATTTCCGCGTTGCCGAACTCCAGATCAAGGCCACTGTTGTCATGGGCGGGAACGGCATCTGAGTTAATGATTCTGGTAAAGTTGCTAATATCGAAATCGTATTTTATGTTCATAATTTTTTGTTAAAACAAGATTTAGTTTTTCCATATGGTTTCCCCTAATTTAAGTTTCCTAAAAACAGGCTACAAGTTTTAACAGGCTACAAAGTATCTACCTACAATACCAAGGCATCTACAATATGTCTACACACCCCATAAACAATTCATAAACAACAAATTACAAGATTACATTTTTATCCATATTGCACAGGCTCTTATC
>NZ_QAIL01000010.1 GCF_003061025.1 Pedobacter sp. HMWF019
AGCACAATCATTGCGAGAGATTTGTAATTCATAATTTTTGTATTAGAGAATGGAGTGTTTAATTTTTAATGAAATTAACGATCCAATATGAAGTTACTGTTAAGCGACCCGGGAGATACTGAGTGTAGTATCAGGCGAGGTCCAGTGTCCATATTCTTTGTGCTTTCACTAAGGCTTCTCTTCGGCTCCTCTTTGGCTATGCTTCGGCTATAGCCATATCAAACAACAATAAAAATCTAATTCTAAACCAATTGAAATTTAACCGGATTTGGATTCTTTATGAATTCTGACTAACTTGTTGTAAAGATCAGATTTTTAACCTGTTAAACTAAACGCTCATGGCAAGATTAAAAAATGGAATTTTTGGGCCTATCATTGGCAAACTTGCCAATGTTGTTGGCTACGTCAGATTAGGACAACCTGTTCTCCGCACAATTTCCCTAAATGTACCCAGAAAAAGAACACCAGCCCAACAGTCCGTTAATGAAAGATTTAAAGTCGTCATGGCATTTATTTCTCCGCTAACCAGGTTTATCAATGTAAGCTTTAGAGTAGAGGTTTTAGGGACGACCCAGATTGCACAAAATGCAGCGGTTTCCTATAATGTGAAAAATGCGATTAAAGGAACTTTTCCTGGTTTTGAAATGGATTATACCAAGGCCTTGGTCAGTAAAGGGGTACTACCTCCTGCTTATCATCCTACCGTTGATTTTTCTGATGGCTTGCTTAACTTCCAATGGGAGCAAGATCCGGAAATAGAAAGGACGAGGGATCGCGATCAGGTGATGATGGTAGCGTTTCTTCCGGCAAACAATCGTGCTTATTACTCCTTAAGTGGCGCGAGAAGGAAAGCAGGTACTGATGTTCTTGAGGTACATAGAATAGAAAAAGAAGACGGAAATACTTATAAAAAGGATTTCTACATAGAAACCTATATCTCCTTTATTTCTGATGACCGGCAAAGTATTTCTGATAGCGTCTATGTAGGGCGGATTGATTTATAGACTTGAAGATATTTCTATATTTAAAGGCAATAGGCATAATATTGCCTTTTTATGCGTTTTTGTGCGTTGTTTATTGATTTGTTTTGCGGTTATTTGCGATTATTGCTAATAAAAATTACATTTAGTTATTGCAAACAATTCTTTAACCTAAACCAAACCACCAAAATATGCAGCCGAAAAGCTATATCTCTTTCTTTTTGCTTGTTTTTCTAACTACCAGCCTGCATGCTTCTGCGGTTTTAGATACCGTATTGCTGAAGAAAATTAAAACCATTGCTGAAAATGTAGGAAGAAAAGAAGTGCCGGATCAAAGAACCGATATTTTTAATCTAGAAGTTACAGGAACGGAGAGACCCAGGGTAGAATTGGAAACGACTTTGCCGCAGGCATCAGAACGCCTGAGAACTGCATTTGCAAAAGAAGGTTTACAAGTGGATGTTGTTGAGCATCTTCTTCCTTCTGCTGCGCTGAATGGTCGGGTATATGGTGTAGTGCGCCTTTCTGTGGCCAACAACCGGAAAGTCCCTGCCCATTATGCAGAGATGGTCACTCAAATGATTCTTGGTACACCTGTACAAATTCTGAAAATGGAAAAAGGGTATTCGCTGGTCAGATCGCCGGACAGGTATATAGCCTGGGTAGAAACTGAAGCATTGGCCGTGATGGATACGGCGGGTTTTGAGCAATGGCGCAGGGCGGATAAGCTGGTTTATACAGAGGATTATGGCTCTGCTTACAGCCGGGCAGATGTGACATCAGAACGGGTATCTGACCTGGTTAAGGGTAACTTGCTAAAATTGCTGAGCAAAGAAAAGAAGTTTTATAAGGTGGCCTATCCAGATGGACGTATCGCCTTTATTCCGTTAAAAACTGCGCAAAAATACAAACAGTGGATTTCCAGACCTAATCCGGATGCGCAGCAAATCTTGGCCACAGCTAAAACCCTGATTGGAACACCTTACCTCTGGGGAGGAACATCCATGAAGGGGGTAGATTGCAGTGGTTTTACCAAAACCAGTTTTTTCTTAAATGGCATCATTTTGCCAAGAGATGCATCTCAGCAGGCACTTATTGGTGAGCCCGTTGATATCTATGAGGCAGATACGGTCAGTTTGTCCAAATGTTTGAAAAACCTGCGAGCGGGAGATCTGCTTTTCTTTGCGGCTGCTAAAGGCAGGGCTGCTCATCCCCGGGTTACACATACGGCCATTTATATGGGAAACGGGGAATTTATTCAGTCGGCAGGAATGGTGCGCATCAACAGTATGGTTCCCTCTGCAGCAGATTATGCAGATTTTCAATCGCGTACGCTGGTTAGTGCACGCCGTATTCTGGATGAGATTGGAAGTCCACAAATTACACGTATTGATCAACACGAATTATATATACAACCAACCAATAATGAACAATAGAAGAGATTTTTTGAAATCGACCAGTTTACTGGCCGGAAGTACACTTGTTTTAGGAGCCTCCCCACTGTTGGTGAGTGCAAGTCAGGAGTTTGGTGGAAAAGGAAAGCTAAAACTTCGTTTTAAGCCCTATACATTGAACCTGAATCATGTGTTTACTTTATCCACCAGCTCGCGTTCAACGACGCCGGTCGTGCTTACAGAAATTGAATATCATGGGATCATTGGTTATGGAGAGGCTTCGATGCCACCATACCTGGGCGAATCTCATGAAACCGTTTTGAAGTTTTTATCGAAGGTGGATTTGTCTGCTTTTGATGATCCTTTTGAGATGGAGAATATCCTGGACTATGTGGATCATTTGGAGGCTGGCAATAAGGCGGCTAAAGCCTCGGTGGATATTGCCCTGCATGATCTGGTAGGTAAAATCATGAAACAGCCCTGGTATAAAATATGGGGTTATGATCCCTCTAAAACACCGAATACTTCTTATACCATCGGGATTGACACCCCTGAAATGATCCGTAAGAAGGTGAAAGAAGCGGATCCTTACAAGATATTAAAGGTGAAGCTTGGCCGGGATACCGATAAGATGATGATCGAGACCATTAGGGAAGTGACCGATAAACCTTTGTGTGTGGATATTAATCAAGGTTGGAAGGATAAAGCTTTCGCGCTGGATATGGCACACTGGCTGCATGAAAAAGGAGTCGTGTTTATTGAACAGGCCATGCCGAAAGAGCAGGTGGATGATAATGCCTGGCTAACGGAGCATTGTCCGGTGCCAACGATTGGTGATGAAGCGGTGCAAAGACTGGAAGACGTGGTGAAGGCCCATAAAGTGTATAGCGGAATCAATATTAAGCTGATGAAGTGTACAGGGATGCGGGAAGCCAACAAGATGCTGGAATTGGGACGTGCCCTGGGTATGAAGATTATGATTGGCTGTATGACGGAAACCTCCTGCGCCATTTCTGCGGCTTCGCAACTGGCGCCTATGGTAGACTGGGCAGATCTTGATGGCGCCCTGCTGATCAGCAATGATGTCTATAAAGGAATGGAAGTGGTGAATGGTAAAGTGACGCTGAATGATCTTCCGGGTCTTGGACTGAAAAAAATACGAAGCTATTAGAACATAACAATCCACAAAATACCTAACCTAACCTAAACAAGATGAAGAAAACCATTACTTTACTCATTTTACTATGCTGCTGTACGCTCAGTTTATGGGCCCAGGAGAAAGAAATCAGCGGTAAAATTACCGCATCCGACGATGGACAGCCAATTCCCGGGGTAAGCGTGACCGTTAAGGGAACGAACAGAGGGACAGCTACGGACGTCAATGGAAATTTTTCCATCCGTGCCGGCGCAGCAGAAATTTTGGTGTTTCGATCCATTGGTTTTTTACCTAAAGAAGTGCTGGTAGGCAGTCAGTCTAAAATCAGCGTTGCTTTAGCCTCAGACAATCAAAATTTGTCGGAAGTGGTGGTGACGGCGCTGGGAATTAAGCGGAGTGAAAAGTCGCTGGGGTATGCCACCCAAGCTGTAAAAGGAAGTGACTTGACATTGACTAAAGAGCAGAATGTTATTGGCGCGCTTGCCGGAAAAATTGCGGGTGTCCAGGTTACGGGCTCTTCGGGTGCAAGCATGGGCGGAACGCAGAAGATCAAAATCAGAAGTGTAAATTCTCTCACGGGAACAGGCTCTCCATTGATGGTTGTGGACGGGACGCCGATTTCTCAGGATAATTTTAGTGACAGTAATGCGAACGGAGTTGATTATGGGAATACTTCACAGGATATCAATCCGGACGATATTGAGAGCATTAATGTTTTAAAAGGCCCGGCTGCATCTGCCTTATACGGAATAAGGGGTCAGTATGGTGTACTCCTGATCACCACAAAGAAAGGAGCCAAAGGTGCAAAGAAAGTGGAAATTAATGTGAGTTCTGCTTTTTCCATTGAGAAGGTAGGGAACTTCATGCCCTTGCAAAACACCTATGGGGTTGGGAATAATCAGACATTTCTAACCTTGGCTAACGGACAAAAGTATGTGAACGGGAATGACGAGAGTTGGGGGCCGAAATTGGATGGTACACCCGTACGAATGTTTTATAGTTTCTATCCGCAGGATCCTGACTTTGGAAAGTTAACTCCTTTTGTGCCACAACCCAACAATATTAAAGATTATTTTGAAACGGGGCAGAATATCAACAATGGAATATCCATTACAGGTGGGGGAGAAAATTCCAGTATCCGTTTGAGCTATAACAATGCTTACATTAATGGTACAATTCCAAATACCTGGTTGAAAAGGAACAATCTCAGTCTGAGCTCTTCTCTGGACATTACAAAAAAACTGACTATAGGTGCCAACGTGAATTATGCCAATAATTCCGGGCAAAGACCAACGCAAGGATATCAGGGCTCTTTTACAGGGGCTGTTCAATGGTTCCAACGCAATATAGACATTAACAGGCTACGAAATTACCGCTACCCGGATGGTACAATCATGAACTGGAATGTTAACCCGAATACAACCACAGGTTTGATTACGAACAACAGACCAAGTGACTGGAACAATCCATTTTTCGATGCCTACCAAGTTTTAAACAATGATAGCCGTGACCGTTTGTTTGGTGATGTGAATGTGAGCTACCAGGTTTTACCGGAATTAAAACTGAGTGGTTTTCTTCGCTCTGATATGTATTCACAAACGATTACACATAAAGAGGCTTCCGGTGGGAGAAACCTTAGTGGGTATAGCATCAATAAATACCAGAATACAGATAATAACTATGAATTCTTAGCGCAATACGCTAAAAAGTGGGGCGATTTGTCTTTGAATGCGAATCTTGGGGGTAACATCTTTACCACAAAGTATACAGAAACCAAGCAAGCTACGGTAGGTGGATTATCTGCACCGGATACTTACACCATGGCGGCTTCTGTTGACCGTCCGACCAGTACATCCAGGTTGGTGCAAAAAAGTGTAAGAAGTGCTTATGCTATGGTTTCTCTTGGTTATAAGGATACTTATTTCTTAGATGCATCTTTAAGAAATGATAATTCTTCTGCGCTTCCTAAAGACAACAATTCGTATTGGTACCCCTCTGTTTCTGGTAGTTTTCTCTTTAGTGAACTGTTGAAATCGAATATTCTATCTTATGGTAAATTAAGAGCAAGTTATGCTATTGCAGGATCTGATCTGGATCCGTATCAAATTTCACCTACTTACGGTTTTGGTGGTGTTTATGCACCACCTTCTGGTTCTATAAACACGATCTACGTGCCTGATAAGCTTCTAAATCCCTTTCTGAAACCTTCTTTTGGTTATTCTTATGAAACGGGCCTGGATCTGAAGTTTCTGAAAAACAGGTTGGGTCTGGAACTGACGCTTTATCAGCAAAAGAATAAAGATCAGGTGATCAATTTATATGTTTCTGGTGCCAGTGGTTATGAAACAGCAGTGGTTAATGCGGGTTTAATTGAAAATAAGGGGGTTGAGCTGGCATTGAATGGTCGACCGGTACAGTCTAAAATGTTTACCTGGGATATGGCTTTCAATTTTGCCAGGAACAAGAATTCGATTAAAGAAATCTATGCCCTGGCTCCAGACCTTAGGGTTTATCAGTTAGATGCCAATACCTATTCCAGTCAAACCATTACATTAAATGCGAGTTTGGGTGCGGCTTTTGGAAATTTGATTGGTCCGGGTTATATCAGAGACGCTGCTACCGGGAAGGTGATGCTGGGTACTGACAACATGCCTTTATATGATCCTGCAAAAGATTTCGGTAGTGTACTTCCAAAATACACTGGTGGCTTTAGGAATAATTTCAGGATCTGGAAATTTGATGTAGCGGCCATGATTGATTTTCAGAAAGGCGGACAGTTTTTTAGCTGGAGTAAGATGCTGGCCACAAAATCGGGACAATCGGCTGAAACGGCTGCGATTAACGACAAAGGTTTTAATATCAGAGATGCTGTTGCTAATGGTGGCGGGGTGAAGGTGAACGGAATTTCTGCTGCAACGGGTCAGGAAGTGACGGCTTATGTGGATGCCAGAGCCTATTATAGAAACAACCTGGGCACAAGAATTTATGACGAATGGATCTACGACGCTTCTTATATTAAAATGAGAGAGATCAGTGTAGGGTATAATTTTGATGCTGATTTCCTGAAAAAGACACCAATTAAAGCTTTGAAATTATCGCTGATGGCTCGTAATCCTTTTATGATCTGGCAAAAAGCACCTAAAGGAGTTGATCCTTCCGAATTGTCTTCGGGCAGTGCGTCAATCAGTTGGATTGAAAAAGGAGAACTGCAAACCGTGCGCTCTTATGGCGTAAGTCTAAACCTGACCTTTTAATACGATATCAAGATGAAAAGAATATATCAATCAACTTGTCTTTTTTTATTAGGCACTGTGTTGATCAGTGGCTGTAATAAATTTAAAGATTCGATCAATACTGATCCAAATAACCCAACAAAGGCTGGTACTCAATTGATTGCGAATACAGAGATGTTCCTGCCCAGTATGAGTTCTTCACCTTATGGAGTACATTATCCGCAGTACCTTTCCAATACAACATTTACCGATAATTCCAGATATGTGACGGTTAATTTCAACTTCTATAGTCTGTATTATCAGCCCTTGCAGAATTTGGAAGATTTACTGAACAATAAGAACCTTGATGCCAATGAAGGGCCTATTGTGAACCAGATTGCGGTGGCAAAGATTTTAAAAGCCTATTTTTTCTGGCATATTACAGATAGATGGGGAGATGTGCCCTTTAGTGAGGCTTTAAAGGGGCGGGATAATCTGACGCCTAGGTATGATAAGCAATCTCTGATCTATGATGGACTTTTTAAATTATTGGATGAGGCCAATGCGGCAATTGTATCCGGAAGTATTAAAAATGATATTGTTTATGGTGGTGATATGACCAAGTGGAAGAAATTTGGGAATACGATTCATATGCTGATGGCACTCCGCCTTTCTAAAGTTGATCCTAATAAAGGAAAAGCTGAATTCAACAAGGCTTTAGGAAATGGTATTATGTTGGGTAATACAGATAATTTAGCTTATCCACATTTGGCCAACAAAGACAATGAAAATTACTGGTACAACTCTTTTGTTCAACTGGGGCGTAATTGGTATGCAGTGAGTAAGCCGATTGTGGACTATATGCAGCCACTTGTGGATCCCAGATTGCCTGTGTTTGCCAATAAAAATACGGCAGGAAACTATATTGGGTTGGATTACGGATTGCCAGGGTCAGTAACTGTGGTGATCAATAATTATTCGTTGTTGGGTGATGCCATCAGACAGCAAAATTCACCGGTATATCTGGTCACTTATGCTCAAGCGCTTTTTGCTCAGGCCGAAGCTGCAAAAATAGGATGGATTGGGGGCGGTGATGCGGTGTCAAAAACCAATTATGACCTGGCTATAGAGCAGTCCATTCGTCAGTGGAAGAACAATGATACCACCGGCCTGGGTGCTTTTAAGGCACATGCTGCGGTGCAGTATAATGCCTCAACAGCCTTACAGCAGATTGGCTACCAGCGCTGGGTCCACCTTTTTATGCATGGATATGAAGGATGGGCAGAATGGCGCCGTACCGGATTTCCTGCCTTGAACCCTCCGCCAGATAATAATAATATACCTATTCCGAGACGAGAGGGCTATCCAACTCAGGAGCGCGCAAATAATGCGGCCAATTACAAGGCAGCAGTGGCGGCTTTTCCTTATGGTGGTGCAGATGACCTGAATGCCAGGGTATGGTGGGATAAGCCTTAAACTATTATGTTAACTTTATTCATATATAATCAGTTATTAACCTTTGCTTAACATGACCAGATTACTTTTGTGATGTAAATATTTGGTTAGTATTTATAAGTTTAGGTTTAGTTGATAACAAAAAGCCACGATGGATGTCGTGGCTTTTTGTTTTAGAAGTTTTTTCCGATTTTTTCCAGCATTTCAGGCGGGATATTCTGGGTATCCACGAGCAGGAAGCCATCCAGGCAATCCGAAAATTTAGGGTCTATATTGAAGCAAATGATTTTTGCATTCAGGTTCATGTACTGACGAAGCAGTACTGGGATTTTAATATGGGTATTTTCTATGTCAGAGATCAAACTGTCCAGGTCCTTCAGGGATTCGCTGCTTTCTATCAACAGGTCTTTGTCAATAGGGGTTAGATCGGCCTTGAATTTATTCTTTGGCTTAACATAGTGGGCCAGTTCATAGTCAAAGTGGTTTTTGGTGATGTAATCCACAATAAGGGACTTGGAGAACTTGGAGAAATTATTGCTGATGCTCACCGGACCAAACATATATCTGTACTGGGGGTTGTCGAGCAGGTATTTTAAGATACCTTTCCAGAGCAGGAACAGGGGAAGTGGTTTTTGCTGGTATTCCTTGCGAATCCAGGAGCGGCCAAGTTCGATTCCTTTGCGCAGGATGGGATAAAAAGGTTCTTTGATCTTGAAGAGTTCGGAAAGATAAAAGCCCCGGCGGCCCAGTGTGTTCAGAATCTCATCGCCTTTGCCTATTCTGTAGGCGCCAACAATGTTTTGTTGTTCTTTGTCCCAGATGAACAGGTGATGATAGTAGATGTCGTAATTGTCTAGGTCAATTTTTTTATTGGTGCCTTCTCCAACTTCCCGGAAAGTAATTTCTCTCAGGCGTCCGATTTCTTTTAAGATATTTGGAATGCTGGCGGTAGGGGTAATGTACACTTCATAGTTCTTTTCTACCCAGACACGGAAACTTTCCAATTGTTCTACCTCTTCAACGATCAGGTGCCGTGGTGTTTCTTCAATTACTGGTTCCGGCTTCTTTTTGATCTTGAAAAGGTTGATGGGATTGAACAATTTTCTTTCCTGTTCCAGACCTGTGCCAAGGGCATACGTCCTTGCACGCAGAAAGTCCAGTAGTTTATTGGTGTTGTTTCTGTAAGAAATGTCGTCAATCTGTATGGGTTTGCCTATCCTTACTTTCATTTTAAGCCCCTGTTTGTTCAGGAATTCTGAAGGTAATTTGGCTGTTCTTAAGGTAGGATGAATAAAACTCAGGATATTAAACAAGACGCCGTTATTGCCATGAAAATAGATAGGAACAACGGGTACCTTGGCTCTGGCGATCAGTTTTCCAACAACGGGATGCCAGATCCTGTCGGTGATCTCCTGTTTGTCGAGGCTGAAGGTGGATACCTCCCCTGCAGGAAAGATTCCAATGGGGGTTCCGCTCTGAAGCAGATCAAAGGTGGCTTTTAGTCCGCTGATGCTGGAGGAATGCTGTACATTTTCAAAAGGGTTTACCGCAACAAAGAATTCGTCGAGATTAGGGATCTTCTTTAGAATGAAGTTGACCATAACCTTGGCTTCCGGTCTTACGGTACATAATAATTTAACGAGCGCTAAGCCTTCTACGCCGCCATAAGGATGGTTGGCAATGGCAATAAATCCGCCCGTTTTAGGGATGTTTTTCAGATCATCTTCATCGAAGTCTATGCTTACACCAATGGTTTCCAGTATTTTATCTACAAATTCGAGACCATTGAAATGTTTGTTTTGTGAAAAGACCTTATTGATGTCGTTTAATTTCATCACTTCCATCAGTAAGGCAGCCAAACCAGGAACGCCAAGTTTGTCGATTTTTGTGGCCTTGGCGAATTCTTTAGTGGTTATGATCTTCATTTAAAAATTTTTTATGAATTGGAAAGCAACCTCAAAAATAAGATTTATATTTCTAAATATCGGTAGTACATTAGCCGGGTATGAGAAAATGGTTAAATAACTACTTCGATCTTACAAAAGGGGAGTTCAATGGGTTGCTACTCCTATCGGGTTTAATTTTGATGCTGGCATTCTGTCCTTATGTTGTGGCCTGGCTTTGGCCGCCGGTAAAAGATCCGGCAGATGAGGCCTTTATGCTGCAGGTACTTGAACAAAAAATGGATTCGGCTGTAGCTTCAGACACCAGAAGGGCTGGCTGGACTAAAAAAAGGAAGGACAGGTCTGCAGTGTTGTTTCGCTTTGACCCGAATACACTTTCCCAATCGGGTTGGGAGAAATTAGGTTTTTCTGCGCGGCAGGCACAATCTATATTAAGGTATGTTGAAAAGGGTGGGCGGTTTCGCCAGCCAGAAGATTTGAGGAAGATGTATGTGGTGGCTCCGGATCAGTACCAGAAATTACTTCCTTATATAGATATTAGTTCTTCTGTACCTGATTCTATGGTTAAAGCAGTATATAAGAGGGTAGCTGTGGCCCGGACAGTTTCCGTGATGGTGGAGATCAATTCGGCTGATACGTTGGAGCTGGATAAGATAAGGGGGATTGGCCCCGCCTTTGCGAGACGGATTGTAAAGTATAGGGAGCGCTTGGGTGGCTTTTACAGGAAAGAGCAGTTGCTGGAAGTATTTGGTCTGGATTCGGCTAAGTTTGAGGAAATAAAAGATCAGGTGCGTGTTGATGCTTCGGTTATCCGGAAACTGAATGTAAATACCGCTGGGTTTGAAGAGTTGAGGTTTTGTCCTTATTTAAAATATAATCAGGTCAATGCGGTGTTACAGTATAGAAAACAACACGGAAATTATGCTAATATTGCAGACTTAAAAAAGGTGGTTATTTTGACACCTCAGGTGCTGGAGAAACTGGAACCTTATCTTATATTTTAATGATGATTGAAGCAAAAATAAAACAGACAGTTAGAGATGTACTGGATTTTCCTAAACCCGGCATCGTTTTTAAAGACATTACACCTATATTAAAAGATTCTGTGTTGTGTGGTGAAATTACGGCTGCGCTTGTTGAGCAGTTGAAAGACCTTGAAATTGATGTAGTGGCGGGTATCGAAAGCCGTGGTTTCTTATTTGGAATGTTATTGGCCCAGGTGCTGAAAGTGCCTTTTGTTCCAATTCGTAAGGCGGGAAAATTGCCTTTTAAGACGATAAAACAGGCTTGTAACCTGGAATATGGAAGTGCTGTGCTGGAATTACATGAGGATGCCTTGTTGCCAGGACAAAAGGTATTGGTTCATGATGACCTTCTGGCTACCGGAGGAACAGTTGTTGCTGCTTCTAAACTGGTTAAGCAGTTACAGGCAGAGGTGATTGGCTGTTCTTTTATTATTGCCCTGGATTTTTTAAATGGGAGAGAGCGGTTAAGCGAATTTGCTCCTCAGACTTTTTCTCTTGCATCGTATTAAAATTTATTGATTTTTTTTAGAGGTTTATTTCGCTGTTTTTATTGCTCTAAGGGGACTTTGTTGGGTTAATGAACTAAATACCATTTTGTTCTGTTTTTGGGAGAATATTTTTCTAGTGATGCTGTTGATTTATTTAATTATAATTGCTC
>NZ_QAIL01000104.1 GCF_003061025.1 Pedobacter sp. HMWF019
GCAGCAGTATTGACTACACTTGATTTCAATTATGCTCAACGTGTTGCAATCGCACCTTCTGTAGAAGTTGCAGCGACAACCGTTTGTCAGGGTAATTCTGCTGTACTAAATGTTAAAAACCCGGTTGCGGGTACAACCTACAGATGGTATGTAGGAACGACTTACCTGACAGGTAAAGACGGCGTATCCTTCACTACCGACGCAACTCTGGCAGCAGGAACATATGATTACTTTGTAACTGCACTCAGGAACAATTGTGAAAGTGCTAAAACCAAGGTTACAGTAACTGTTCTACCAGCTCCTGCAGCACCAATCCCTGCAACAGGAAATCCAGTGGTTACGTGTCCAAATACACCGGCAACGCTTGGCGTAACACCAGTGGCAGGAGTTTCCTTTAACTGGTACGATGCGCCTGTAGCTGGAAACCTACTTGCAGCCAATACAAATACCTATACCACTCCAGCTAATCTGGCTGTTGGTTTACACAACTTCTATGTAGAAGCCGTAAACGGAAATTCATGTGTAAGTACAGCAGCGAGAACGTTGATCAGTATAACTGTAAATCCTACTTCGCTGGCTTCCGATATAACGGTAACAGGCGATGGCACTCCTTTCTGTACAGGAACTATTGCTACCTTAACTGCAACAAGCACCACTGTAACTAATCCAATATTTACCTGGTATAGCGATGCAGCTTTAACTCAGGCTGTGTTCACCGGAGCTAAATTTATAACACCTGCTCTTACTGCTACAACTACATACTATGTAACAGTGTCGGGAACAAATAAATGCGCCAATACGGCTGCTGATGCAAAAACTGTAACCTTAACGGTTAATCCACCAGCTACAGCCGCTGATCTTGATGTTACAGGTAATGAATTGCCTTTCTGCGCAAATGCCATCGCAACGCTGACCGCCACGACAACCACCGTAACTAACCCGGTATTCACCTGGTATACTGATGCAGCATTAAGCAATGCTGTATTTACAGGTGCTAAATTTGTTACGCCTGCCCTTACTGTTACAACGACTTATTATGTAACGGTGAAAGGCGACAACAAATGCGAAAATGTAGCAGCCAGTTCTGAAGTGGTGACCTTAATTGTGAATCCACCGGCAATAGCTTCGGATATTAGTGTTGCAGGTGCTGAACTTCCATTCTGTGCAAATAATATCGCAACCCTTACTGCAAGCTCAACAACAGTAACAAATCCTGTATTTACATGGTACAGCGATGCAGCCTTAACTCAGGCTGTATTTACAGGTGCTAAATTTGTTACACCAGCACTTACAGCCACCACAACTTACTATGTAACAGTAAGAGGCTCGAATAAATGCGAGAATACAGCTGCCACTGCGAAAGCTGTTACCTTAACGGTTAACCCACCGGCTACTGCTGCTGACATTAATGTAGCAGGTGCAGAAAATCCTTTCTGCGCAGGCACGGCAGTGAAATTAACTGCAAGTAGTGTAACTGTAACCAACCCAGTATTTACCTGGTACAGTGATGCGGCTTTAACCAATGCTGTATTTACAGGCCCGGTATTTAATATCCCTGCAATTAGTGCAACTACGACTTATTATGTAAGTGTTACAGGAAGTAACAGGTGTGCTAATCTGGCCGCAAACGGCAAAGCAGTAACGGTAACAGTTAATCCGCCGGCACTGGCTTCAGATCTGAGCGTAAGCGGTGCAGATGCGCCTTTCTGTTCGGGTAATATTGCCAGACTTACCGCAAGTAGTACAACAGTAACCAATCCGGTATTTACCTGGTACAGTGACGCCGCTCTTACGACTGCGGTATTCACCGGTCCTGTGTTCACTACCCCTGCCCTTACTGCAACAACAACCTACTATGTAACCGTAAGAGGTTCGAACAAATGCGAGAATACAGCGGCAAATGCGAAGATCATCACGCTTAAAGTGAATCCTCCTGCTGTGGCCGCAGATGTTATCGTATCGGGAGCAAACACACCGTTCTGTGCTGGTACTTCGGCAAAACTAACCGCCAGCAGCACAACAGTAACTAACCCGGTATTCACCTGGTACACCGATGCGGCTTTAACAAATGCAGTATTTACAGGCGCTATATTTAATACTCCGGTATTAACTGCAACCACAACTTATTATGTAACGGTAAGAGGTGACAATAAATGTGAGAATACAGCTGCAAATGCAAGAGTGGTTACCTTAAATGTTAATCCTCCGGCAACCGCAGCAGACATTGCCGTAACTGGTGCTGATGCTCCTGTATGTTCAGGCAACACGGCCAAACTGATCGCCACAACAACGACAGTGACCAGCCCGGTATTTACCTGGTACAGTGATGCAGCCTTAACTAACGCTGTATTTACAGGTGCTACGTTTACCACCACTGCCCTTACGGCAACCACAACTTATTATGTAACCGTTAGAGGTTCGAATAAATGTGACAACACAGCGGCAACTGCCAAAGCAGTTACAGTTACGGTGAATCCACCGGCATTGGCTTCGGATATTAATGTAGCAGGTGCAGAAACACCATTCTGTGCAAATACTTCTGCTAAGTTAACCGCAAGCAGCGTGTCTGTGATCAACCCTGTATTTACCTGGTACAGTGATGCAGCTTTAACAAACGCCGTATTTACCGGAGCAGTATTCAACACTCCGGTATTGACCGCAACAACGACCTATTATGTAACTGTTAGAGGTGACAACAGATGTGAGAACACTGCAGCAAACGCTAAAGTGATTACCGTAACCGTTAATCCTCCGGCACTGGCTTCAGATATTGCCGTAAGTGGTGCAGATGTGCCTTTCTGTTCAGGTACTTCAGCGAAATTAACCGCAAGCAGTACAACAGTAACGAATCCGGTATTTACCTGGTACAGTGACGCCGCTCTTACGACTGCGGTATTCACCGGCCCTGTATTCGATACCCCTGCTCTTACTACAACAACAACTTATTATGTAACCGTAAGAGGATCGAACAGATGTGAGAACACCACTACAAATGCTAAAGTTGTTACTGTAACAGTGAATCCTCCTGCTGTGGCCTCAGATGTTGTTGTATCCGGAGCAAACACAGCGTTCTGTGCTGGTACTTCGGCAAAACTGACCGCCAGCAGCACAACAGTAACTAACCCGGTATTCACCTGGTACACCGACGCAGCTTTAACAAATGCAGTATTTACAGGCGCTATATTTGATACTCCGGTATTAACTGCAACCACAACTTACTATGTAACGGTGAGGGGTGACAATAAATGTGAAAATACAGCTGCAAATGCAAGAGTGGTTACCTTAAGTGTTAATCCTCCGGCAACCGCAGCAGATATCGATGTAGCTGGTGCTGATGCTCCTGTATGTTCAGGTAACACCGCCAAACTGATCGCGACAACAACGACGGTGACCAGCCCGGTATTTACCTGGTACAGTGATGCGGCTTTAACTAACGCCGTGTTTACAGGCGCTACGTTTACCACCCCTGCCCTTACGGCAACCACAACTTATTATGTAACCGTTAGAGGTTCGAATAAATGTGATAATACAGCGGCAACCGCCAAAGCAGTTACAGTTACGGTGAATCCACCGGCATTGGCTTCGGATATTAATGTAGCAGGTGCAGAAACGCCATTCTGTGTAAATACCTCTGCTAAGTTAACTGCAAGCAGTGTGTCAGTAACCAATCCGGTGTTTACCTGGTACAGTGATGCGGCTTTAACAAACGCTGTATTTACCGGAACAGTATTCAATACTCCGGCACTGACCGCAACAACGACCTATTATGTAACTGTTAGAGGTGACAACAGATGTGAGAACACTGCAGCAAATGCTAAAGTGGTTACCGTAACCGTTAATCCTCCGGCAACCAGCGCTGATGTAAGCGTAAGCGGAACAACGAACGGCTTGTGTGCAGGAAGTTCAACTCAGCTTACCGCCTCAAGTACTACTGTAACCAACCCGGTATTTACCTGGTACACTGATGCCGCTCTAAGTAACGCTGTATTTACTGGAGCAGTATTCAATACTCCGGCACTTAACGGAAACACTACTTATTATGTTACGGTTAGAGGTGACAACAAATGTGAAAATACAGCGGCCACAGCGAAAGCAATAACCATTTCTGTTAATCCGCCTGCAACCGCAGCAGACATCACAGCAAATGGCACTTCGATCTGTGCGGGCACAACAACACAACTGACTGCCAGCAGTACAACAGTAACCAATCCAGTATTTACCTGGTACACTGATGCTTCTTTAACAGATCCTGTGTTTACCGGAAGTCAGTTCACTACCCCATCACTATCTGCAAATACGACCTATTATGTTACCGTAAGAGGTGATAATAAATGTGCAAACACGGCAGCTGATGCAAAAGTGGTTACAGTAACTGTAAATCAGCTACCTGAAACACCAGTAGTTGCAAGTGCAGGATTAAATATTTGCGCAGGCGACAATGCTGTCTTAAGCGTTCAGAATCCAAAAAGCGGAGTAATTTACAATTGGTATGTCAATGCAACCGGTGGTTCTGTACGATTTACAGGAAGTGAATTCGATACCGCTCCACTTCAGTCAACAACCGACTTCTATGTGGAGGCCATCAGCATGACTGGCTGTGGAAATGCTACAGGAAGGGTTAAAGTCACTGTAACGGTATCGGCAAAACCAGTGGCACCAACCGTATCTGCTTCTTCAGTAAATACCTGCTCTGGAAGTGCTGCTGTCTTATCTGTAGAGAATCCACAAACTGGAATTACCTATAACTGGTATGACGCTGCAACAGGAGGGACAATCCTGGGATCGGGCACTAATTTTACAACACCTGTTATCACGGCCAACACCACCTTCTATGTAGAGGCAACCTCTGCAACCTGCATCAGCGCAACCCGCACCGCAGTGAATGTGAATGTGTCTATGGCACCAGATGCTCCAGCTTCAGTAAGCGTTGCAGGCGCTCCATTATGTCCTGCAACAGGAACTACCCTAACGGTTAACAATCCTGATCCGGCATTGACTTACCGCTGGTACAGCATTGCAACTGGCGGAACGGCTCTTGCAACCGGAAATACGTTCACCACTCCAGTGCTCAATGCGACCACAACTTACTATGTGGAAAGCCTTTCTGCAACAGGCTGTACAAGTACAACAAGAACAGCTGTTGTGGTTAATGTCCTACCAGCACTTACAACTCCTGTTGTTACTGTTCAATCTGCAACACCAACGAGTGTAACCTTTGGATGGAATGCAGTTCCAAATGCATTGACCTATGAAGTTTCTATTGATGGTGGCATTACCTGGATTGCTCCAAGTTCAGGTGCGAATGGCACAACACATGTGATCAGCGGTCTTAAACCTACAGATGTGGTTCACATCAGGGTAAGAGCAAAAGGTCAGTCAGACTGTCAGACCAGTGCTTTTGGAAGCGCAGACGGAACGGCCGACAACCCGCTTAAAAATGGTGTATTCATTCCGAATACCTTTACTCCAAATGGAGATGGTAAGAATGATATATTCTATGTGTACGGAAATACCATTGCACAGGTAAAAATGAGGATATACAACCAGTGGGGTCAGTTTATCTATGAGTCTCTGAACATTCAAAATGGATGGGATGGTACTTACAAAGGTCAGCTACAGCCAAATGGCGTATATGTTTATCAGATCGAGCTTGTGTTTACCGATGGAACTACCGATAACAAAAAAGGCACCATAACCCTATTACGTTAACCCAACTACTAACCTGAAGAACAAAATAAAGATGGAAAAAATAGGAAAAATAATAGCGATAGGATTAGTTTTAATCCTATCGGTTTCCAAAGTCTCCGCGCAGATAGATCCGCACTTTTCACAGTATTATGCTAATCCCCTATGGCTTAACCCAGCCCTTACAGGAGTAATAGATGGTGAGTACAGGCTTTCTCTAAATGCAAAGCAACAATGGGGATCACTTTCGAATGGCTATTTAACAGGCGGGGCCTCTTTTGACATGGCCCCGGTTAAGAATTTCGCTTTTGGTGCCATGGTCCTGAATCAAAATGCAGGTGACATCAGTTACAATAACCTTAATGCCCTGGTGTCCGGAGCTTACAGAATCCGGTTTGGCCAGGAAGGTTTAAGCATTATCAATTTTGGTTTGCAGGCGGGTATCCTGAACAAAAGTTTTGATGCGTCAAAGATCACAACAGGCAGCCAGTTCAACCCGGTTACGGGCTACGATGGAGGTTTACCGCTCAATGAATCTTTTGCTTCCACCAACACTCTTGTTCCCGATGTCAATTTCGGAGCTATGTTCTTTGATGCCAATCCTGACAAGCCTTTAAATACATTTTTAGGGGTAGCCGCTAATCACCTTACCAGACCAGTAGATAAGTTTCTTGGACCAGATGTAAAAATGCCCATTCGCTACACTGCACATGGAGGTGCCAGGATCAAGGTAAGCGATATCCTGGACATCACTCCGAATGGCCTGTACATGAAGCAAGGCAATGCCAGAGAAATATCAGCTGGTGCATATGCGCAAATGATGCTAAACAATGAGGCAGACCTGATGTTTGGTTCTAACTACCGGGTTGATGATGCTGCAATTGCATTTTTTGGACTGCACATTAAAAACATGACTTTTGGCCTGAGCTATGATTTCAATACCTCCAGTTTAAACCGGGCCACAGGAAGTAAGGGCGGATTGGAGATCTCTGTTTCTTTCACCAGTAAGAAAGGCATATCAGGACCTAATTTCTTTTGCCCACGGTTATAACAGAATATTTTCATAATCTATATACAGATGAAATCCCTTAAATTATTTTTATTGTTCAGCCTCTTTGCTACTGCAGCTTCAGCTCAGTTTGTGACCAATAGCAGGCGTGTTGCTGACGTATATTTTGACAACAAAGAATACTATGCTGCCGCAGCCTATTATAAAAAGGCACTTCAGATTTCTTCAGATAGTTCTGGCTTTGTGGTCCCTTATGGCTTTGAAAAAAAAGTAAAAGAAGAGAGTCCTAAAAAAGAAGACTATGAATATGCAGTCTATCAACTGGCCACATCACTTCGGCTATATAAGAACTATACTGATGCAGAATCCTGGTACGCAATAGCTAAAGGGTTTACAAATCCTAAATATGTGCTGAGCAGTTTCTGGTATGGGGAAACGCTTAGAGCCAACCAGCGTTTTGCAGATGCTATTGTTTCTTTCCAGGAGTTTCTGGGTAAGTATAAAGGCAATGATGCCTATACGGCAAAAGCAAAACTGGAAATTGATGCCTGCAATTTTGCCCTATTTGAAATTAAGCATCCAAGATTGTATGCTTTGAAAAGGTTAAGCAACGACATCAACCAGTTGGGTTCCAACTATACCCCTTACCTGACAGCCAACAATTTCTACTTTACTTCTTCCAGACCAGCTCAGGGAAATGGCAAAAATGTGGTGCTTCAGGATACGAAAAGTAATGCAAAGATTATTAAGAAAGAAACGCCATTCCTCAATGCCATCTACGAAGTATCCGGAAATCCTGTGGCTGAAAAAGTCTCGGTAAAAAAACTGAACATTCCCGGCAATAAGTTCAAGGAGCTGGCTTCGCCCGCACTTCACCCAGATGGAAAGACCATGTACATTACAGTTTGGGATCTTAAAGGCATTCGAAAAATAAGCCGTCTGAACCTGGTTAACGGAACCTGGTCTGAACCAACAGAACTGGGCATACAAGTCAATGCAGATGGCTACAATTCTATGCAGCCTTTTGTCACCAAAGATGGCCAGTATCTGATATTTTCTTCAGACAAACCTGGTGGACGTGGAAAATATGATCTTTGGTATTCCCCGATCAGAACAGATGGCAGTTTAGGTCAGGCCATCAATATGGGGTCTATCATTAATACAGCTGAAGATGACGAAGCTCCGTACTACAATTCCAACACCAGGAAACTCTTATACAGCAGCAACGGAAAAGTAGGTATAGGTGGCCTGGACTTTTATGAGAGTGAAGGTAATTTTGTAACCTGGACAGAACCGCGCAACCTTGGTTTTCCTTTCAACTCTTCCAAAGATGATCTTTACTTTACCCCTTCCAATGAAGACGACACCGAAGGTTACATCAGTTCAGACAGAGAGTCTCTTTGCTGCCTGGAGATTTTTCACCTTAAAACCAATTACCTGACTATACAAGGTATTTTGCTAGACTGTAAAACAATGAAGCCTCTTCCTGGAGCAATTGTTACTTTAACCGATTCTCTGACTAAACTTAAGTCTACAACAGATAACGACGGAAAATACAGATTCAAGATTGGCTCTAACCGAAAAATAAAACTTCTGGCAGAAAAGCCAAATTACTTTGCAAAAAGTGTAGTGTATACTTATGACACCCTATCCAGGGCAGATACACTATTCAGTCCCGAACTTTGCCTTACTCCTTTTAAGAAAGATGTTCCTATCATTCTTAAAGATGTATATTATGCTTTTGACAGTGATCAGTTGACTGATGCCTCTAAAGCAGTGCTGGATCAGCTGTATACCATTATGGTAGACAACGAAACTATAGAGATAGAATTGAGTGCCCATACAGATAACATTGGAACCGCAGCCTATAACCTGGATCTTTCCAACAGAAGGGCTAAATCTTGTGTAGACTACCTGGTGAGCAAAGGAATACCTGCAAGCAGGATGACCAGCAAAGGATATGGCTTCAGCCGTCCGATTGCACCGAATCAATTCCCGGATGGAAAAGATAACCCTGCCGGTCGCCAGCTGAACAGAAGAACTGAATTCAAAGTGACTAAACAGTAAAAACTAAATACCCGCTCCTAAGCCTTTCCTCCTCCAGGAAAGGCTTTTTTGTTTTTCCATGTGGATTTAAAGTCATATCCCCAAGATTTGGGTAGTTTTAAGATAAATAGGCCGTAATTTTGTATCGACGTTAAACGACATGAAAAAATCACTGACCTCTATTCCTTTTTCCGTACTCGATCTGGCTACCGTTATCGAGGGAAAAACACCAGCAGATACATTTAAAAAAAGTCTTGATCTCGCCCGGCACGCAGAGAGTTGGGGTTACCATCGGTATTGGCTCGCGGAACATCACAATATGATCAGTGTGGCCAGCTCTGCTACTTCTGTTGTCATTGGGCACATTGCAGGTGGGACAACTTCTATCCGTGTAGGTTCAGGAGGAATCATGCTACCTAACCACTCTCCCCTTATTATTGCTGAACAGTTTGGAACGCTAGAGTCCTTATATCCCGGAAGGATTGATCTTGGCTTAGGCCGCGCACCTGGTACAGATCAGCTGACTGCCATGGCCATCCGGGGTGAGCGCTTTAACGCTGCAAACAGCTTTCCTCAGGATGTATTAAAATTGCAGGCTTATTTCTCTGCTGAGAATAGTACAAGCAGTGTAAGGGCAATTCCGGGAGAAGGCCTGGACATTCCAATCTGGATTCTTGGATCCAGTACCGACAGCGCGCGACTTGCTGCTGCATTAGGTCTTCCCTATGCTTTTGCCAGTCATTTTGCTCCTGCACAATTCCTGACTGCCATTAACATATATAGGCAAAACTTTAAACCGTCCGAGCACCTTAAAGAACCTTATGTTCTGGCCTGTGTAAATGTGATCGCAGCAGATACCGATGCAGAGGCCAATAAACTGGCGACCTCTCTTTACCAATTGTTCAGAGGGATTGTGACCGGAAAACGAAGACTTTTGCAACCACCGGTAGAAAGTATGGACGACATCTGGACAGCCTATGAGGAAGAACAGGCAAGTCAAATGCTAGCCTGTACCTTTACCGGAAGTAAAGAAACCATAACAAATGATCTGCAACAATTTCTGGATCAAACCCAGGTAGATGAGATCATGGCCACCGCCCATATTTTTGATCACCAGGCAAGGCTCAGATCTTATGGCTTGCTTGCAGAAGCTATGAGCGGCAACTAGCAGTCTCTATCTGCTATTCAACATCTGTGCGTTTTTCCAGTTCCGCCCTGACTACAGCAGCAATCCACTCCAGCTTCTTTTGTTCCCTGGAATTGAAAGTCCTTTTGGTCTTATCCACAATACATACTGCACCGATATTAAAACCTTCACTGGTCGTTATCGGTGCGGCTGCGTAAAACCGAAGATCCAGGTGGCCTGCAAGCCATGGATTCACCATTAAGAAAGGATCTTTTACCGCATCCTCAAAAACAGTAATATGGTCGTTCAAAATTGCAAGCGAGCATAAACTCATGCTTCGGGCCGTGATTTTCCCACTCTCCCCTTTCTGATCCGCTTTTGTCCATACGTTATCTTTATCAACGAAATTGATCATCGCGACCGGAACTTTTAACAAAGTTGCTGTAACTGCTGCAAGCTGATTGAATATGACTTCAGACTGGGTACCGAATATTTTATACTTTTTCAAGTTTTCTAATCTTTGCTCCTCATTTGGCGGAAGAATAGCAGTATTGAATATATTTTCCATCTCCTTTAGTTTAATGATCAGTTAACTAACTGAAAACAATTACCATACCCCGTAAAAACAAATCCCAATCCTTCCCAAAAAAAGGTCCGGACACTGCTTTAGGAAACATTTCATCCAAAGAGCCTCTCCTAAAGGAGAGAAATTAAGCATGAGTTTAAGGGTAATTTGAGTAGTAAATTACCCAACTCTACCCATTTCATATTTCCTGGCCCGAAATCAAATTTTCAACCCGGTAAAGTATCTTTATATTAAAATTGTATTTTGGTCCTTTAATCTAAGTTATGCGCTGTTCTAAATTTATTTTCCTGCTGCTGCTGTTATCCGGTTTCAGCAAAGTTTTTTCCCAGACGCTCACCGTAAATTCCAATGCTGACAGTGGCCAGGGAACCTTAAGAGCAGCCCTTGAAAGCATACCGGCAACCAATACGGCCAATAGTTATGTAATCAAGTTCAACTTGTCAGGATCTGCTACGGATGCCAACCGAACCATCCGGCTTAGATCTGCCTTACCAGTTATTCCGTCTAATGTGGTTATTGACGGAAGTTCTCAAAACTGGCCCGCGCTTGGTGTATCCGGTGCAAAGGTCATCCTGGAACCAGAATTCCCGGGTTCCAATTTTTCAGGCCTTCGGATTGGCCAATATCAAACAAACAACCTTCAAACTAAGGGAGTGGAGATCTATGGACTCTACCTTAGGAATTTTGCAACTATAACCAGTCTCCAAAATTTAAATACCAATCAGGGTTCAGGTATTGTGATCGACTACCGCGCAAACAACATCAAAATAGGGGCTCCGGGAAAAGGTAATGTGATTTGTGGAAATATCAATGGAATTCTTATTCAGAACTCTACATATTATGATGTAAATCCGCTGACAGACATCTCTATTCAATCTAACCTGATTGGGATGATGTATGACGGTTACACAGCCAACCCTAATATGACCGGAATCTCTGCCAGCTTATACGACTGTGCTTTAACCGTTGGAGGGGATAATACAGGCGAAGGAAATGTGATTTCTGCGAATCAATACAACCTGAACATCAACAGATACAATTATTACACCAGTACCGGCCGTTTCAACATTAATATTATTGGCAATAAGATCGGCACAGATTACACAGGAACAAAAGACTATCATGAACTCCCCTTATTCCTCTCCTCTTCTTCACTCGAAATTTATGGAATAAAGCTCAATGCCCAGTCTACCAATTTATTCGTCAGAAACAATATTATCTCTGGTAACCGGACCTGGGGAGTGGCTATTGCAAATGCAGACTTCACCCTCACAGGAAACTCGATTGGCACAGGTGTCTCAGGTACTGAAGAACTTGGGAACGGCGGAGGGATCCGTATAGAGGACGGTGCCACCGGTAATATTGGTGGGCCAACCCCTGCAGAGACCAACCGCATTGGGTATAATGGTTATGGAATAGAGAGTGTTTCCTCCAAACCAGTTAAAATTACACGGAACAGTATGTTTTGCAACAGGATTTTTGGAATTGGTAAAGCTCTGAACAATTTTCAGCCCTATGTACAGATCCTTAAAAAATTACCAGGCTCTGTTTCAGGACGTGCAACACCAAACGCTACTATAGAACTTTTCTATACTCAAAACTGCCAGGGCTTTTGTGAAGGCAAAACTTATATTGGAACAATACCGGCAGGAAGTGATGGCAGATGGCAATATATAGGTGCGATCAATGGAAGTGTAACCGCAACAGCAAGTTTACTTAATGCCACCACCTCTCCTTTCTCCACAACAGCATTGCTGGAAAATGAGGCTATAATAGAACCGGTGACCTGCGTAGCCAATGGTTCAATTACTATCCCTGAACCACGGGAAGGTATTACCTTTACCTGGAATAAGATCATTAACAATATCAGAACCCCTTTGGGTCATGAGCAGAAGATCACGAACCTTGATGTTGGCTCTTATGAAGTGATCATTGATGATGGCTGTAAATCCACATCACAGGTATTCGAAGTTAAAGACCAGAAACTTACTATTCCGGAGATAGAACCTGTTAACCCTCAATGCGGCCAGCGCAGCTTTACATTTAAGGCTAATGTATTCCGGGGAAAGGGATTTATCCGGTATGAATGGTACGATGCCCAGGATAAAGTTGCTGAAGGACAATCCGTGAATCTTCCTGAAGGTTCTTATAAGGTAACCGTTACGGATGAAGCGGGCTGCAAACAGGAATCTGTCTTCCTGACTGTAAAGAGAAAACCTGCACCAATTTTCGATTTCAACGCCATAGGTATCACCAATGCAGCCTGCGGCAAGCAGAATGGTTCGATAAAAAACATCAAGGTTACAGATCTAACAGGTACGGCAAGTTATCAATGGTATACTTACGACCAGAGAAAGGGCGTTATCGGTCTTCCAATCGCAGGACAGAACAGCCTGGATCTGGAAAACGTAGCGGGAGATTTTTATTATATCCTTGAAATATCCGATCAGGGAACCTGTTCCCCGGTAAGAACCCAGCCCATCTACATTCCGGTCTATAATTCTGTCAGCATTAGTCCCGGACAGATCACTCATGTAACTTGCAGTGGCAATAATGGTGCTATAGAACAGGTGATTATCGGAGAAGCCAACCTGTATGAATGGTTTGATGCTTCCGGACAAAGCATCGGTGGGATAAAGAATTATGATCCGGCAACTCCTCCTTCACTGAAGAATTTAAGTCCAGGTACCTACAGACTGGTGGCCAGCAACAGCAATACACCCTGCACAGATTCCAGACTCTATGTAGTGACCCAGATTCCCAAAACAGAATTCAATTTTAATCCCTCTGTTCAACCGGCTACCTGCGATCAGGACAATGGTAGTATTATACTGAGCTATAATCCTGGGTCCCAGCATCCGACAAGATATAAATGGGTTGAATCCGGTCTATTTACGGAGATCACCGGAACCGACAGTGAATTAAGGAATCTCAAACCAGGCAGCTACATGTTATTTACCTATGACATTAATGGCTGCGAAACTACTTTTGGCCCCTACGTGATCAATAAAATTCCTTTGTTGATCATTGAGCCTTCAAGCGGTAAAGCAGCAAATGACGGGTGCAGTTTATCCAGGGGATCGGTAACCGGTATTGTTGTACATGGTGGTATTGAACCTTACAGCTTCAGCTGGAAAAACGAAGCTGGTGAGCTTGTTCAGACCACCCAGCAGCTCATTAATGTGCCTGCCGGAAAATACCAGCTTACACTAAAAGACAACACCAGCTGTGGCCTGGCAACCAGTGAATGGTTTACCATAGAGAACCCACCTTTTATAATCCCCGTACCTGTAGTTAAAGACCTGAGAACCTGTTACGCGACGGAAATCATGCTTCCGGTAGTTGCACCGGAGGAAGGCACCTATCAGCTCTTCTCAAATTTGGATGATGAGATGCCAACACTCGAAACCAGTAACGGAAAGTTCATTTTTAAGATTGCAAAAACTGCAGATTATTTTATCAGACGCAGATTAGGAAGTTGTGTTAGTAATTTCACCAAAGTACATGTGGAAGTTACCAATGATAACCTCGAAGTGATGAACACAATGACACCTAACGGAGATGGCCTTAACGATACCTGGGTAATCAAAGGTTTACCAGAGCATAGCGATTATAATATTAAATTGTACACCCGCAGCGGACAGCTGGTTTACGAATCGATAGGAAAATATACTAAACCTTTTGATGGGAATTTCCGAGGCAAGGAACTACCTGCGGGCGTGTACTATTTTAAAATAGACCTCAGGGCCGATTGTAATCCGCTTGGCGGCAGCTTAACCTTGTTAAGATAACTAAAACTGTCTGGTAGAACACTTAACCTGATATCGGTTGTTCAGCAGCAAACCGATGACAATTTCGTGTGTTCCATTGTTTACAGACCGGAGTGCTGAAGTCGATACATCATAAGAATAACTCAGATTGATCAGGGAAGCAAAATTGATCCCTGCCAAAAAAGAGAAAGAATCATTATTTCTATAGCTGCCGCCAATCCAGAACTTATCCTGGTAAGCAAGTTTTAAATTCCCATCAATTGCCGAAGGCGCATTTAGCCAGTAAGTAAGCAGCACAGAGGGAATGGCAGCAATATCTTCATCTACAAAAATTTTATAACCGGCAGTTCCATATATCACAGGCTGCTGGTAAGCAGAATAATTGATTTCCTTATTCAGCACTTTATGTTGGTAACCCAATAATTGTTTTGCTGATCCACCCAGGAAAAATTTGGGACTGTACAGCCAGAATCCTATCCCTACGTCCGGACGGATCCGATTGTTGTAATCGGCAGACAACAACGGGTCAGAAGGTTGATCAACCAGCACATGGTCAACGTCTATATTCAAGGAAGAAAAACCTCCTGAAACCCCAAGTGCCAGATTTACTTCTGTGCTCAGGCCAAGATGATAGGCATAGCTCGCACTAACATTCGTTTGCCGCAATCGTCCTGCACGATCGGTCAACGCGTAAAAACCAATGCCGTGATGAGGTTCTGCAGAGGTATACGTATTCACGTAGCTTCTGCTTAAAGGATTTTCTCCATAGCCTGAAAAAGAATTCACAGAACTTCTTACAAAATCATCCCCTATAGGAGAATGAACAGAAATATAACTGGTTACAGGAGCACCTTCCAGACCTGTCCATTGTTTCCTGTACCCCATTTTTACATCTACATAGTTGTCTATACCGGTAATTGCCGGATTGATCAGATAGGTATTGAAAATGTACTGGGAAGACCTTGGCATCTCCTGTGCATAAGAACAGAGAACTGCGATTAACAAAAACAGGAGGGCATTAAATATTTTCATCC
>NZ_QAIL01000105.1 GCF_003061025.1 Pedobacter sp. HMWF019
GTTTATTATATAATAATTATAAATTTCTATCAAGACTGTATAGTGTTCAGATCAATTATTTTAATTCGAACACGACATTCACTACATAATTTAATTTAATCTTCTTGAAATCGATTTCCGGAGCAGGAGCCTCTGCAGCATCACCGGCATAAGCAGATTTCATCATAACATTGGCACGGTACATAGGTTGAGGATAGTTTTCATTGTTTACTTCCTGCACATCGATTGCACTTCCCAAGTGGTCTCCGAGTGCTTCTGCCATGTAAGCGCCTTTAGCTTTGGCTGCCTGAATAGCCTTAATTTTCAGCTCTTTCTTCAAAGCCTCAATTTTAGAGTAATCATAGCTGTCAATATTGGTATAGGCTACTCCTTTTGGATCAACAGCACCAATAATTGCATTCCATTTGTTCAGGTCTGTTACTTTCAGGCGATATTGTTTACTCACCAGGAAATCCGGATCTTTCTTTTTCTCTGTTGCATAATTATAGCTGGAGAGGTTATTGATCATCAGATTCTCTTTTGGTATACCCGCACTTTGGATGGCATTGAATAATTGATTCTCCAGTGTAGTGATGTCTACTTTTTTCTTGCTGTTGTTGTCTTTAAGATACTCTTTTAATGAAATGCTTAAGTAGATGATGTCTGGGGTTACTTCTGTTTCGGCAGAACCGCTAACGGAAATCTTCCTTCTCATATCTACTTGCTGGGCCATGGCGCTCATACTAAATAAGGCAACAAAGGCAAGGGCTACTAATTTTTTCATAATGGTATAAATTAATTTCTTTTGTGTGTTTAATATTCAGATGTAATTATCATACCAATTCCATAAGGATAAAATAAAAAAAGAATAGATTAATCTTCAACGATCTCATTATTAGGGCCTATTTCTTCGATAATTTCTTCTTTGAAATAGCTTTTTTGAAATACGAGGATTAGTATTACACCTACAGAAATAGCTGCGTCTGCAATGTTAAACACGGGTCTGAAGAAAATATAATCTTCCCCGCCCCAGATTGGTACCCATTTTGGAAATACACCTTCCAGTATGGGGAAATACATCATATCGACTACGCGACCATGAAATAGACCCGCATAGCCATAAATTTTACCATAAAACACAGAGTCAATGATATTACCCAGTGCCCCGGCAAAAATAAGAGCTACATTTAATATCAGGCCTCTGTGATATTTGCGCTGAATGAGATAATGCAGGCCATAGCCAATACCAGCTACAGCCGCAATTCTAAATAAAGATAAAGACAGCTTACCAAACTCCCCGCCAAATTCGAGACCAAAGGCCATACCATTGTTCTCTGTGAAATGTATAATGAACCAATTGCCCAGGATTTTGAATTCCTGGCCAATGTACATATGGGTTTTGATCCAGGTTTTTACCGCCTGGTCTATAAGCAATACTAAAAAGATAATTAGTAAAGGTTTGGTATAGCCTTTCATTATGCCTGCTTCAGTTTAGCTTCCATACTTAAGGTTGCATGAGGAACAGCACGTAAACGTTCTTTCTGGATCAGTTTGCCGGTTTCCCTGCAAATTCCATAAGTTTTGTTTTCAATGCGTACCAGGGCAGCTTCAAGATTTTCAATGAATTTTTTCTGGCGGGCAGCTAACTGATTGATCTGCTCTTTTTCCAAAGTTGCAGAACCATCTTCTAAAGTCTTATATGTTCCGGAAGTATCTTCTGTACCATTAGAGTTCGGGCTACTTAATGAATTGGTTAAAGACAGGAATTCTTCTTTCGCCATACGTAATTTGTCAAGGATCAGGTCTTTGAATTCCTGTAACTCACTATCAGAATACCTTGTTTTCTCAGTTTTTTCCATAATAATTATTGTGTTTCAATCGAAATTAGTAATTCAACATCATCTATTACGATTTTGTTTCCTTTGTCTATATTCTCTGTTAAATTAATGTCATCTGCTAAAATTTCCGAGCAAATGTATTGTTTATTTTGTTCTACTGCGGCGGTGATCAAATTATCCTTTTGTAAACTCACGGTAATGCGATCCGTCACTTCAAAGTTCAGTTCCTTTCTCAAATTCTGGATGCGGTTAATGAGTTCTCTGGATAAGCCTTCCTGTTTCAATTCTTCAGTAATGGTTACATCCAGGGCAACAGTTAAACTGCCCAGATTGGTCACCTGCCACCCTGGTATGTCCTCGGCAATAATCTCTACATCGGCCAGTTGGATCAGATAATCGGTACCCGGGATCAGATATTCTCCGGTATTTTCAAACTGTCCCAGCTGCTCCTGGCTCAGGTTATTGATGACCTCGGCTACCAGCTTCATATCTTTACCAACTTTTGGGCCCAGGGCTTTAAAGTTAGGTTTGATCTTTTTCTTGATGAAGCCTGCAGTGTCAGTAATATACTCAATATTTTTAATATTCGTTTCGGATAGAATTAATTCTTTTACCAATTCTACTTTGTCTGCAAATTTCTGGTCCAGAACGGGTAAAAGAATCTTGGCTAAAGGCTGACGAACATTGATGCTGGATTTCTTACGGAGCGACAAGACCATAGATGAAATGTCTTGTGCAAGCTGCATCCGTTCGTTTAGGGCGGTATCTATAAGCGAAATATCTGCCTCTTTCCATAAAGCCAGATGAATAGATTCTGCAGCATTCTTATCTGCTACAGCCAGGTTTCGGAACAACCAGTCTGCAAAGAAAGGCGCTACTGGTGCCATCATTTGAGCTATGCTCATCAGGCAAGTATACAGGGTTTCGTAAGCCGCTTTTTTATCAGCAGTCATCTCGCCTTTCCAGAAGCGGCGACGGGACAACCTGATGTACCAATTGCTCAGGTGTTCGTCTACAAATGCCTGGATAGCTCTTGTTGCCCTGGTTGGTTCGTAAGAATTATAGCTTTCGTCCACTTCTGCAATCAGGGTTTGCAATAAAGATAAGATCCAGCGATCCAGTTCGCTGCGCTGGGCAACTGGTGTTAGATTGTTCTGGTCTATCTCAAACTGATCGATATTGGCATATAATGCAAAGAAAGCATAGGTGTTGTAGAGGGTGCCGAAGAATTTACGGCGAATTTCTGCAATACCTTCTGTGTCGAACTTCAGGTTGTCCCATGGATTCGCATTAGAAATCATATACCAGCGGGTAGCATCTGGCCCGTACTCTGCCAGTGTTTTGAAAGGATCTACCGCATTGCCCAGGCGTTTGGACATCTTTTGTCCATTCTTGTCCAATACCAGACCGTTAGAGACTACATTTTTATATGCGACCTGATCAAAAACCAGGGTGCCGATGGCATGCAGGGTATAAAACCATCCACGGGTCTGATCTACGCCTTCAGCAATAAAATCTGCAGGAAAATCTTTGTTGCCATCAATTTTATCTTTATTCTCAAAAGGATAATGCCATTGCGCATAAGGCATAGCACCACTGTCAAACCAAACATCAATAAGATCGGATTCGCGTTTCATTGGTTTTCCTGACGGGGAAAGCAAAACAATTTCATCCACTACATTCTTATGCAGATCAACCAGATCATAATTCTTCTCAGACATATCTCCAATCTCAAATCCCTTGAATGGATTTTCTTTTTGCAGACCAGCTTCAATAGATTTTTCTATCGCCCTGTATAACTCTTCTACAGAGCCAATAATCATCTCCTCTTTTTTGTCTTCTGTTCTCCAGATTGGCAAAGGGATTCCCCAGTATCTGGAGCGGGATAAGTTCCAGTCATTGGCATTTTTTAGCCAGTTTCCAAAACGGCCCTCGCCAGTGGATTTGGGTTTCCAGTTAATGGTCTCGTTCAGATCAAACATACGATCTTTTACGTCCGTTACCTTAATGAACCAGGAATCCAACGGATAATATAAGAGGGGCTCATCAGTTCTCCAGCTGTGTGGATAGCTGTGCACGTATTTTTCTACCTTGAAGGCTTTATTCTCTTCTTTTAAGCGGATAGCGATTTCCACATCTACGGATTTTTCAGGAGCTTCACCAGTATCATAATACTCGTTCTTTACGTATTTACCTGCAAGATCTCCCAGGTGCGAAGTGAATTTACCTTGCAAATCTACCAGGGGTACTGGTGTTCCGTTTTCATCCAGAACCAGCATAGGTGGGACTTCCGGAGTAGCTTCTTTTGCCACTTTAGCATCATCTGCACCAAAAGTAGGGGCCGTGTGTACAATACCGGTCCCATCTTCTGTGGTTACAAAGTCACCTGAGATGACACGGAATGCATTTTCCGGGTTTTGATAAGGAAGGGTATAGGGTAAAAGCTGTTCATATCTGATGCCTACCAGATCTGCACCTTTGCACTCAGTTAAAATCTGATAAGGGATTTTTTTATCACCAGTGGCAAAATTATTGAAATCTTCTGCCGAGGTACTTTCGAAGTATACTTTGTTGAATTGTTTTCCAACCAGATTCTTCGCCAAAATCACGTTTACCGGTAGGAAGGTATACTGATTAAAAGTTTTGACCAGTACATAGTCTATTTTTGGCCCAACGGTTAATGCGGTATTGGAAGGCAATGTCCATGGAGTTGTTGTCCATGCCATCAGGTGGATTTCTCCAAATCCTTGTAAGAATTGAGGAAGGGTATCTGGTAATGACTTAAATTGTGCAACAATTGTCGTGTCGGTAACGTCTCTGTAAGCACCAGGCTGATTAACTTCGTGAGAACTCAGTCCGGTTCCGGCTTTTGGAGAGTAGGGTTGTATGGTATAACCTTTATAAAGAAGGCCTTTATCGTAGATTTGCTTTAAAAGCCACCAAACAGACTCCATGTATTTTGACTTGTAAGTCACATATGGATCACCCATATCTACCCAGTAGCCCATTTGTTCGGTCAGGTCATTCCATACGTCGGTATAGCGCATCACTGTTTTTTTACAGGCTTCGTTATAATCTTCAATGGAAATGGTTTTGCCAATGTCTTCTTTGGTGATGCCGAGTTCTTTTTCAGTTCCAAGTTCTACAGGTAGTCCATGGGTATCCCAGCCGGCTTTTCGTTTAACCTGGAAACCTTTTTGTGTTTTGTAACGGCAAAAAATATCTTTAATCGCACGGGCCATCACGTGGTGGATCCCCGGCATGCCATTGGCAGAAGGGGGGCCTTCGTAAAAAGTAAACGGATTGGACTCCGGACGGGTAGAAATGCTTTTTTCAAAGATGTTCTCCTTTTTCCAAAATTCAAGTATTTCTTTGCTTAGTTTAGCTAGTTCCAGTTGTTTAAATTCCCTATACATCAATCAAGTATCTCCAAAAAATTAAGGTTGCAAAGTTAAGATATTAAAATTAAGTTTTTCTTACAGCAGCCGCATAATTTAATGAATTGTTTGGAAAATTCTGTACAGCTGCTTCAAGACTAACGAGATCAGGTCCGCTGAAGAAGCGGACAGATCTCTGAGGTCTTTCTGCATCGTACGAGTATTTTCCGTAGCAAATTGCAGAGGGACGGTGATGACCAGGTAGGGCGCATCATCCTGTAATCCTTACTGCTTTGGTTACAGCTTGGTCGATGTTAGTTGTTCGATGATCCGGCCTGTTAGCGCCGATTGTTCGGCAAAAGTACCTGTTTGCCTAAGTTACGACGCAGTAGTGGCGGAGAAGTGACGAACCAAGACGAAGCTAAATACGAGTTTGGGGC
>NZ_QAIL01000106.1 GCF_003061025.1 Pedobacter sp. HMWF019
GCCTTCAAGTGTAACGATAGTTTTTCCAAATAAAAATTTTACATAAAAATTTGTAAATCAATATTTTGAATAAAAATTCAATTAAAAATACGGCACTACAAAATATGATAATCAGAAATCAACAATAACCAATTTCCCCCTTCACCCCCTCTCCCCGGTCTGCACCCAGGAAAATATGTTTACTGATTCGAGCCTCAGAATCTGTAAGATTCAGCTTGATCAGAAAACATATTTTCAATCTAAATCGCACCAATGTAGATACAATATTTTACCGCCATTTTTTTTCCAGCAACTTTCACCGTAAATTATTTTTTTACAGGTTGCTGAACGATGTAATTGGCCAGGTCCAGATGTAAAGCTTTGATCTCTGCCAGTATAATCTGGGCAATTTCCCTTGCGCCAAGTTCATTGAAATGGGTATTGTCCTGCTGACCGTTCGGATAATTCGGATGTACGCCCGGAGCCAGTTGATTGAATAGTAATTTTGAGTTTTCCGGACCGAGCTTCTGATACAGTTTCCGGCTTTTTTCATCGAGATCTATAACAGGAACGTTTTCTTCCTTTGCAACTTCCTTTACCATTTCTGAATAGCCTTTATGCGTTTCCGTCACTTGTCCCTGAGCGTCAAATTTCCTCCTGGACACTGGGGTGATCAACACTGGAGTTGCTTTTTTTAAACGGGTTTCCCTAATGAATTTTAACAGGTTGGTTTTATAGTCTGCAATTGGGGTATACCTTTCCAACTTCTCTTTGGCTTCGTCATTGTGCCCGAATTGTATAAAAACATAATCTCCTTGCTGCAGGCTATCGGCTACAGGTGTCCAGCGTCCTTCTGCAAGAAAGGATTTAGTACTTCTGCCATTTTTCGCCCGGTTGTCTACCTCTACTTCCTGGTTAAAGAAGATGGAAAAGGGCATTCCCCAACCAGTCTCCGGGTAAGCCTTAACCTCTTTTTTGGATAAGGTGGAATCGCCAATCAGATAAATCTTGATTTTATGTGCAGGAAAGGTAAAAGACAAGAGGAATAAAGCTGCAGTTAAAGCACCCAGGCGATAGATATTTCTTTTCATGATATTTAAGATTTATAAAAAGGTCAGCAAGAAGAATTTGCTGACCTGAATAAAGGTTTAATTTAGTACGTCCATCTTGGATCTCCTATTGCTCCGCCAGTCGAACTGGCTGTTCTTAGCGCCGAACCTACAGGCAATTCAAAAGTAGTCCTATCTATAGTCCAGCCAAGGTTGATGGTCTGGTTGGCTGTTTGATTAATAGTTGACGGAATGGTCAGATCTGTACCGCCGACAGTAGCCTTCAGATTAAAATAATTGTTAAACGTAAATGATCCCGAAGAACCTGTACCAGTAGATAAGATTACCCCTAAAACCGTACCCGAACGAGGCGTATTGGCAAGGATACAGTCTTTCATAGTAAAATTAACCGGATTCGCACTAGCGTTCATAACAACGTACAGACTGTTGAAACCGAAGTTATTAAACGTACTTGAAGTAAATGAAATGTTCGGTATGGCTGCACTTAAGGTCGTTTTGCAATTCAATAAACCTGGTGTAATGTTATAAAATGTACACTGGTTAACTGTAAGAGAAGCAAAAACCAACTTATCCAGATGGAAAGCATAATAACTACTACTGCCGGTGATGTCATAAACCAATGAGTTTCTAAACGAAATGGCGCCAATGGTATAGCTTGAAGAACGGTCTCCTCTTATCAATCCTGTGCCAATGCCATGAATATAGCAGTTATCGACAGTGATGGTGGTAAAATTAGCTGCCGCAGCGTTGCTGGAGGCACTGGTCAGATCAGCAAAATAGGTAGCCGAATTGGCCGTGCCATTCAGGTTTATTCCTGCTACTTTTATACCGGCACCTGTTCCTAATAGAGTAAATCCTTTGAAATTTACAATAGTTGCATCAGGATTATCACTTAACGATTTCAAGGTAATGGTTTTTCCTGAAAGCGTAATACCGAGTGGCACATTATAGGTACCGTCATTCAATCCAATCACTGCATTATCAGCTGCTGTTGCAACAGCAGCTGAAATGTCATCTCCGGGCGATAAAACTACAGCATAGGTCGTTGCTGCTGGTGTAGTAAAACTCAGAAAGCCCACGCTTTTACTACCCAGAAAGAGTTCTGCACTATACTTCGTACCAGCGTGCAGGCCAGAAATCACTTTAAAACCTGCATCAGCTGCGGTTAGGGTTGTGGTGATTGGGTTCCCTGTAGAAGGGGTAAGTACAATGGAACTCAAACCTGATGTTTGGGTATACCGCAAGGTTACACTGGTTTCCTTGATCTCTGTTTCTATGACTGGCCTGAACAATTGGGTTCCGCTAATTTGGAAGGAGGAACTCACTATATATTTGGACTCTGGTTGGGTACTCGTCGCATTGGCTTTGATCCTGGCAAAATATTTGGTTCTCACCCGTATATTTTCATCCGTTACTTTAACCCCCGCGGTATCAGAAGTAGTGCTGTATTTTATACTGGAGAACAGGGAGTCTGTAGAGAAATCAATGGTATAGGCGAGTTTTGCGCCAGCACTCAAAATAGGTGCTGTCCAGGTCAGTTTAGCAGAAGTTTCTCCACTAACAATCTTTACCGCACTGGGTTTAAAAATCCTTGCAGGTTCTGATGGGCCTTCTGTTTTTTTGCAGGATACCAGGCCAACAAGCAGTCCTGCGAGCATCATGATGCTGTACACCACAGATGGATATCTATTTTTTTTCATCTTGATCGGATTAATAGCCATAATTCTGTTTAAGGTTGATGTTCTGAACCAATGCCGTTGTTGGGTATGGAAACAGTTCTTTTTTATTGGCTTCGAAATAGGTAGCAAAACCTTTCGCATTTCCTGTAATATTGTCTACTGAAACCGCAGAACGCCAGTTTACTGAAGTACTGTAAGCGGATGGTCTGGTGGTGGTGATGTTTGGCTGGAAGAGAACTGTATTCGGTGCGCCTCCATATAAGTCCATACCCGCTACTTCTGCCGTACTGGTGCCATTTTTAAACGCTACACCATTTACAAAGACCACTGCAGGTAGATTCTGATAAGGTCCTTCTCCATTCATAAACTGCGTTAATTTGGTTCGTGTCTCTGTGAATTTGCTGTTGATCAGGTTCCAGCGGATTAAATCGAATTTCCGAACGCCTTCACCACCAAACTCCAGCAAACGTTCTTTCACAATCGCATTAAAGAAACCATCGTGGTCGGTTGGGGTATTGGGTATGCGACTGGTGAAACCAACGTAAGCCCTCGCCTTGATCTCATTCAATGCATCAATTGCTTTTGCTGAAGGCGAACCGTTAATTTCATTGTCCGCCTCTGCATACATCAGCAATACATCTGCAAAACGTAAAATAGGCCAGTTGATTGAAAAATTCTGCGCTGTAGTGGTACCAGAAATGCCTGTCCAGGATTTTCTGAATTTTGCATCGGTTTGAGAAGTAGGAATCACCAGGATCTTCTGATCAAGATTGTTGACCATGTAAGAACCAATGGTCACATCCCGGCGGCAATCTCCAATCTGATCAAATTCGTAAAAATAAGTTGGAATTGCATTGACCCCACCGCCAGCAGTTCCGTAGCTTGGGGAATTGGAATAGTTCAATCCATCATAATACCCCAGTTTACTGTCTGTAGAAGCATTTGCACCATAAGATGCAACTTCAAACATGAGTTCATGTGCATCGTCGTAACGGGTGGTGGTGTGCAGAGATTTAAAAATGTTTTCGTAAACGGGATTCAGGGAGTGCTCACCTCTTCTTCCGATCAGATCCAGACATTCATCATAAGCAATCTTATAATAGGTCATATAGTCTGCCCGCCTTTCCATTTTGTGGGTTTCTGTTCTCAGGGAATACCCGCCTCTGGCCAGGGCAACTCTAGCTCTAAGACCTTTAATAGCTCCTTTAGTAAAGCGAAAATCCCCGTAGGAAGGATTCTCACTTCTCCAGGGTACCAAACCTTCAGCTGTTTTCAGGTCAGCAAGAATTTGATCATATGTGGCATCCCGGTTCGCATTAGGCTGGGCCAATTCGGTTTGATCTGCTGCAGGAATAAAAGGCGCAGGAACGTCTCCCCAATTACGGATCAGTTCGTAGTAAAATTGTGCCCTTAAGGCCAGAGCTTCGCCATAATAAGTCTGAAGCAATGTTTTTTCTGAAGCTGTACCATTGCTGTACAGCTTAGATGCCGGGATGTATTTAATGGCAATATTTGCACGTTCTATACCGGTATAGAAATTTAAAAAAGTATTGGACAGGTCTGCATTATCCGGACTGGCCCCATACATGCTGATTCCCCTGCGATCGGTTGAACTGTAGTCTCCGGAAGTGCGAAAGTCATCTGCTGTTTGCGGAAAATAAAGAGAGACCCGGATTCCATAGCCATAATCACCGCAGAGCCGGCTGTAAATCCCAATCAAGACTGAATTGGTATAAGTTGTACTTTCAAAAGCCACTTCCGGTGCCGTGGTAGATGGCGAAGTGACATCTAAATATTTTTTACAGGAGCTGAATAAGGTCAGAACTCCAGCAAATAACATTGTATATTTTAAGAATTTCGTTTTCATATTTTTACAGCTTGTCGTTAAAAAGTGAGGTTCAATCCGGCCAGAATATAACGGCTTCTTGGATAGGCCGCATAATCTACCCCTGGTGTTAACGGGTTGGAGCTTCGGGTATTGGCTTCAGGATCATAACCCGAATAGCCTGTAATGGTATACAGATTATTTACCGTGGCATATACCCTAAGTTTAGAAATCACCTTTGTTTTTTGCAGCATTTTACGTGGAAGGGTATAACCCAGGGTTACGTTGCTGATCCGGAGAAAGGAGGCACTTTCCAGATTGTAAGAAGTTAAGATGTAGTTACCCTGATTTGGGGTCCACATAGTGGTATTTTGATTGGCGGCAGCCAGTTGATCCCAATTCGTAATCAAGGCACCGCTGCTGTTGTACCATTTCCAGCGATTGTTCATAACCGACAGCAGGTTGTTGTCTTTTACATTATACTGGCCGGTAAATTCAACACTGTTGGCATTGTACACTTTACCTCCATAAGAGAAGTTCATAAAAATGCTCATGTCAAAATTTCTCCAGGCAAACTGCTGGCTCAAACCACCGGTAAATTTAGGTTGTGCATTCCCCAGTACTACACGGTCTGCAGTAGAGACCACTGTGGTGCCATTATCTGCATTTTTTTGCAATTTCAAATCACCCGGGGCAACAGTTGCCTTTCCAAGGATGGAGGCATCATTGGCCACACCTGCATTGAGCACCCATTTTCCCGTAGATTCATAAGTAGTACGGTCAAAATCTTCAAGCTTATAAAACCCGTCGGCAACATAACCGTAAAACTGGCCAACTGGTTTTCCAATCTGCACCAGGTAGTCATCCGTTCCTCCGGTCCCTGCCCATCCGGAACTTTGTGTATAAGAGTTCACCCCACTTTGCAGGCCAGTGATTTTATTCCGGTTAAGGGAGATATTGAAATTGGCTGTGTAATTAAAGTCCTTTTTTTTGACAATAGCGCCCATTAGTTGAAATTCTATTCCTCTGTTTTGTGTAGAGCCTACATTTTGGTATTGGTAACCGTAACCTGCAGTCGGAGGAATGGCTGCAAGCAGGATCAGATTTTTAGTGTGGTTACTATAAAGATCTATGGAAGCATTTAAACGGTTATTGAATAAAGCCAGATCCAGTCCAAGGTTTTTAGAAATGGTCGTTTCCCAGGTGATATTTGGATTCGCCAGGATATTTCCTGTAATCAGTCCGGTTACAACTGAAGCATCGTTTGCTGCATAGCCACCATCTGTAGAACTGGCTGAGAACAAGGTTTTATACAGATCAGATTGAATACGGTTATTCCCTGCCGATCCATAACTGAACCGCAGCTTCAGGTTATTGAGCCAGTCCCAGTTCTTATTTTTAAGAAATTCTTCTTCAGAAATCCTCCAGGCAACTTGTGCAGAAGGGAAATTGCCCCAGCGCTTTCCATCAGCAAATAAAGATGAACCGTCCCGGCGTATGGAAAGGGTGGCAATATAACGGTCATCATAGGAATACAGTGCGCGCCCAAAAAAGGACAGCATATGGTTTCCGGATTCAGCAGAAGTGGGCTTATCCTGTACAGCAGAGGAGCTGTACAGACTTGGCTCTGCTTTCTGAATACTCGCAAAGGCTTCAGAAGCCGTGATGTTGGATGGAAAATATTTAATAGTTGCACTGTTGGATTTCAGGTTTGTCTGATTGATCTCTTCTCCAACAAGGATATCAAGGCTGTGTTTTTTACCGATATTGGGCTTATAATTCAACACATTCGAATTGGTGACCTGGATGGTATTGGCATTCGCCAGTACAATGGCTGGTAGATTTCCGTTGGCACGGCCTACATAACTCACGACACCGTTGAAGGAATTAGTTTTCCTATCATAATTGGTAAAGCCAACTGTACTTTTAAAAGTCAGGTTATTGAGGATATTATAGCTTACATAACCACTGGAAATTAAATCATTCCGGTAGTCATATTTCAATTCATTTGCGGCAAGCGTAAGTGGATTGGTTAGTTGCGTTAATTGGTAATCAACGTCAAATTCATCTCCAGAATCTGGTCCGTTAGCATAGGGTTGATAACGTACTGCATTTCTTAAACGGTTTAAGGCCGCACTTCCCGTATTAGAGGTTCCCGCACCATCTACTCGCTGACGGCTGTAACGCACATTGATCCCGGTACGGAATTTATCAGAGATTTTATGGTCAAAACGGAAAGAAGCAAAAGTACGACGATAGCCTGAACCGATCATAATACCATCTTCCTTGGTATTGTTTAAACTAAAATTAAATGTAGTGGTTTTGGTTCCGCCGGTCATATTCAGGATTTCTGTATTGGAGAAAGCATTACCGCCAAATACTTTGTCCTGCCAGTTGATGGCCGGTATATTCTTATAAATATCAAGGTCTTCCCAGGTACCGTACCTTTTGGTAAAACTATCTTTGACTTCCTGTGAGGTATTCAGATTATAGAGCTGGTATTGGTACTGTACAAAATCATAAGGCTGCATCACATCGAGCTTATTGACAATCTTTCTTACACCTGCATAAGCATCAAAAGAAACGGCAGTTTTCATTTCTTTCCCGCCCTTGGTGGTGATGATCACGACACCATTGGCTGCCCTGGCTCCGTAGATTGAAGTAGAGGCGACGTCTTTTAATACATCTATCGACTGGATTTCTGCTGGAGAAAGTATAGACAAAGCATTATCTAGTTGTACTCCATCTACAATATACAAAGGAGAATTGTCTTGCGTGAGGGATCCTCCTCCCCTTACCCTGATCTGAATGGTAGCCCCTGGCGCACCTTCTGTAGTGGTAACTGATACCCCAGCCAGTTTACCGGCCAGTGCTTCCGCTGCTGTACTCACCGGAAAATCTGCCAGATCTTTTGCACTTACTGAAGAAACAGATCCTGTCAGGGCCTCTTTACGTACAGTACCATAACCGATATTCACTACAACTTCATTCAATGAGGAGACATCTTCCTGCAGATCGAAATTAATTTTATCCTGGTTGCCTACTGTGGTTTCATGGGTTTTATAACCAATATAACGGGCAACGAGTACAACGGTTCCTGCAACAGGTACATTAATCTTATAATGCCCTTTACCGTCTGAACTGACCACCGTAGTGGTGCCTTTGACAGTTATGCTCACACCTGGAATGGGATCATTTGTGGTTTTGTCTGTAACCACCCCGGTGATCTGCCTGGTTTGGGCCCTCAGCACTCCAAACAAGGAGGTCATCAGGACCAGCAGAAGTAAAGTTTTTTTCATACAGTTCATTTTAAAACCTGGCGCTGATCCAGTATTTCAGGACACGATCCTATCCGGGAAGGAGAGAATGGCAGTTCATGTGAGAAGATATCCTGGTACAGTGTTTGGTTTGGTTAAATAGATACTTGGTTAGTTCTTAAACAAGTCTACATTGTTTTTTCCAGAAAATTAATTGGCACAGGGACATAAATCTGTGCAATCGTTCCCGACAACGTTATCGGGGCCGCTTACCTGAAAGTATACCAGCTGCCTTCGGCAGCACTGCTGTTGATGCTTTTGGTAAATACCTTTTCTAAAGTATAGGCTGCAGCTTGTTTTGCACTAAGCTGTTTAGACCAGGCAACCCTTTCTGTTGTGGAACTTCCTGCTCCTGTGTTTTTGTATTCTGCATAAAAACTGTTCTTTTCTGCTTCAGGGTTTGACCAGTTGTGCCAGCCCTGCGGCCGGATATGCGCCCCAAGTTCACATTGCCTGAATACCGTTTTGGCATAGGCCCTCCAGGGCCGGCCCAAATAGACCTGATGGACGCTGCTATCTGCGGTGAGCTTACAGTGATAAAAAACAAAACCATAGGCAATACCTTCCGGGGTATTTGCGGCAGTGATATAAGAATTGGCCTTGCTGTGGATGGTACAATCTTCGAAAAATGCAGTGGCCGGTCCAAATATGAAATCTGTTGTACCTTCTATATAGCAGTCTTTAAAATATTGCCGGCTGTTTTCTCCTGCCAGATAAAGTGTGTCCTGACAGCCCAGAAAACGACAATTCTTAAATACGGCCCGGTCAGACTCCAAATGAAGGGCCACGGCCTGCCCAACGGGTCCGGCGGAGTTGATAAAGGTGATGTTCTCTGCCTGGAAATCATTCCCGGAAATCCTTGCGGTATAAGAGTTGAAGGTATGGGTCTTACCTCGTCCTGAATAGTCGTTAAAGGTAATAATGGTCTTGTCTACAGATTCACCAATAAACCTTACGGTGGTATTGAAGGCTGGCAGGTCTATTTTCTCGTTGTACACGCCATTTTTGATATACAAGGTGATGGGCTTGAGCGGAAATGCCCGCATGGCATTAATGGCTTCTTGTATGGTGGTGTAATCGCCTGTACCATCTTTAGCCACAGTAAAACTATATTTGTAGGTCTGTGCAGAAAGTTGTACTGCGCAAAGCAGCATCAGGATCGCGTATGATATGCTTTTTTTCACGGCTTGAATACTTGATGTAGAAAGGTGGTAATATAATGAACAGTAGGTTGAAACCAGGGATCAAAGAGACAAAAAGAATGCGGCGCACCTTCGAAAGTATGGGCTTCAGTATAGATCCCGTTCTCTTTCAGGATTTCCCTGAAATCATCCCGGCCGGCATGCATTCTTTCTACGGCACTGTTCAGGAACAAGAACGGGGCTTTATTCTGCCTGGCATATGTTAAGGGGGAGGCGGCTGTCCAAAGTACCGGATTGTCTTTTTTTGCATAGCCAAGCCAGTAAGTAGCAGCCGAAGTAGACCGGCTGTCATCCCCTTCACCAGAGTCCGGATGCACAAAAGACAGCGTTCCATCCATATCTATAATAGCCTGCACGTCATTTCCAGAGGTTGCCCCGATAAAAGCGGCAAGTTCTCCTCCGGCAGAGAAACCCAAAACGGCCAGTTTCTTTTGATCGACATCAAATCTCTTGGCATTGGCTTTTATCCAGGCCAGCGCCTTCCGCAGATCGTCAACAGCGGCCGGGTAAAGTGCTTCGGTAGAGAGACGATATTCTGTTGTAAAACAAGCATAGCCCGCAGCGGCCAGATGCTGGGCTAGAGGGATATGCTGACTGCGGTTACCGCTTCTCCATCCCCCACCATGTATAATCAGTATAGCTGGTGCTGGTTTGGTGCTGGTTTTAGGCAGAAAAGCGTCTATCTGCAGGGGTCGTTCTCCAATTCTGGCATAGACCAGGTTCCTGTGTTCTGTTACCTGATCAAAGATTTGCTCTTTCACGATGCGGATATCCGGATGGGTTTTACGGGTGCTGTTATAGGCAGACCAGGTAGAATACGAAGTATCCCTTTTTCCCGTAATACCGGAAGTAAGTTGCGCATGGACAGGCCCCAAATAAAAGACAAAAGCCAGGAGATAAAAATACCTTTTCATATGTTTAGTGAACAAGGTACCGAGTTGAAATAAAATTAACAATTGGCGCCCTGCTAAATCTATGCAATCGTTCCCGGCTAGCTTTGCGTGCAATAATCAGAAATTATATGTAAACTTGTATACCATGTTTGAGCCTTCCACTTTAAAAGATATCGCCAAGGCTTTAGGCCTTTCTACTTCTACGGTTTCCAGAGCTTTAAGGGATACCCATGAGATCAGTCCGGAGACAAAAAAGATCGTTTTGGAATATGCAGAAAAGATCAATTACCGCCCAAATCCTATTGCACTGAGCTTAAAAGAACGCAGAAGTAAATCCATCGGTGTGATTGTTAGTGAAGTGGCCAATCATTATTTTTCACAGGCCATTAATGGCATAGAATCTATTGCCTATAGCCGGGGTTATCATGTTATCATTACACAAACTCATGAATCTTATGAACGGGAGAAGGCCAATATCCAGCATCTTGCATCCAGGTCTGTAGATGGCCTGCTGGTTTCTTTATCTGCCGAAACCAGTGACACCTCCTATCTGCAAAGCCTGCACAAGAGGGGTTTACCGATGGTTTTCTTTGACCGGGTGGCTGATGACATTGAAACGCATAAAATTATTGCAAATAATGAAAAAGGAGCTTTTGAAGCTACAGAATATCTGATCAAAAAAGGCTGCAAGCGTATTGCCCACCTCACCAGTTCGGCCCATTTGTCCATCAGCATTGAAAGATTAGAAGGATACAAACAGGCCCTTGAAAAATACGGTCTTCCGTTTAATCAGGATTATGTTAAATATTGCCCTCATGGAGGCATGTTTTATGAAGAAACGGAAACTGCAGTGAAGGAACTGATGGCCCTGGAGGAAAAACCAGATGCCATCTTTATAGCTGGTGACAGGTTGAGTATTGGATGTCTGGTGGTCCTTAAAAATTTAAAGATCAATATACCTGAAGACATCAATGTAACCGGATTTAGCAATTCAGATGTTCTGGATCTTTTTAACCCACCTTTAACTTCTGTTCGCCAACCAGCCTTTGAAATGGGACAGATTGCTACAGAGAAGCTGATCAAACTTATCGAAAGCAAATATCCCGTCTATGAATTTGAAAAGGAAGTTCTGGAAACCAGCTTACAGGTCAGGGATGATCTTTAAACCTTTATTCTGCTACTTTGAATGACCTCCTGGCAATAAGCTTCCAGTCATTTTTCTCCTTCTTAAAAACCAATACCACGCCCAGTCGAACATGTCCCGGTACATTTCCATCGTTGGTATCCGCATTTAAGACATGACGCACAATGGCAACCTGGCCTTGCACAGTAATGGACTGCTTACTGAGTTCTATGGTTTTAAAATCTGATTTTTTAGTGGTAATCGCATCTACAAACTCCGCCCGGGTCTGCATATTACCTCCAGAGTGTCCGTAGGTCACTTCTTTAGCAAGCGTGCTTTCCAGATCAGCCTTGTTTCCACTGATCATGGCCAATCTGAGTTTTTCTACTACCGCAGCAACCGCTGTTTCTTCTTTAGAAGCCATATCCTGAGCTTTAACCGTCATCAATCCTGCAGTTACAAACAACAGGCATAAAAACATTTTCTTCATACAATATCTATTTGGATCCTTCAAATGTATATTTATTTGTTAAAAGCACAAATATATATTTGTCAGGTAATGTTCTCCTCTTCTGCCGGGCGGATGATCATACGAAGGGACTGGTCTTTAGAAAAATAAGCAATCATCCAGTTCCAGAAGGTCCTGGCGCGGTTCCTATAAGTGATCAGCGACATCAGGTGGATAAACAGCCAGGCCAGCCAGGCCAAAAATCCTTTTAAATGCATTTTCGGAAAGGTCAGGTCTACCACAGCTTTGTTACTTCCTATAATAGCCATACTTCCCTTATCGACATAGGCAAATGCATTACCTGGTTTGCCTTCCGCCCATAATTTGAAATTAGCAGCCAGGCGCTTACCTTGTTGTATAGCAACCTGAGCAACCTGTGGGTGCCCTTCGGGGAAACCTGCATCTCCAGACTGCAGACAGGCGTCTCCAATAGCATAGATATTTGCTGTATCTTTTACTTTACTGAACTCATCCACCAACAGTCTTTTCCCCCGCCCATAGCATGCTGCAGGAATACCTTCAAAAACCCTTGCAGTAACTCCTGCTGCCCAGATCAGATTTTTAGAACTGATGGAATTTCCGTCCGAAAGCACTACTGTATCGTTGACAAAATCGTCTACATGCATGTTCATGATCAATTCCACCCCCATCTTTTTAAGGGCAACGGCCGTATCTTTCTGCGAACTTTCGCTCATGGGAGAAAGCACACATTTGCCCCCGTCCACCAGGTAAATTCCTCCGGCCTTACCATGCAGTTCCGGATAATCTTTGCGCAGTATGCCTTGTTTCATTTCGGCAAACATTCCGGAGATTTCTACTCCTGTTGGCCCTCCTCCAGCAATAACCAGGGTAAGCAATTTGCGGATTTCTACCGGATCGCTGCATATAGAGGCCTGCTCCATTCGCATCAGCAAAGTATTGCGCATGTTAATGGCATCAGACAGGGTCTTCATCGGGATGGCATTCTGTTTTATATTTTCGTTGCCAAAGTAATTTGTTTCAGCACCTGTTGCAAATACCAGTTCATCATAAATTAATTCCCCATTGTGCAGAATGATCTTGTTCTCTTCTGGTACTACTCTTTCCAATCTTCCCATTCTAAAATGCAGGTTCTCTTTTCCAGCAAAAAGTTTTCGGAAAGGATAACTGATACTTGAGGGCTCCAGGAAACCTGTAGCCACCTGGTAGATTAGCGGAGGAAAGAAATTGTAGTTGTTTTTATCAACAAGCGTTACTTTATAGCTTCTATATTTACCTAATGCTTTCGCGAGGTTGATTCCGGCAAAACCGCCGCCAATGATCACAATGTGTTTCTGCATATGTTTGGGTCAGGATTCTATTAATAGAAACGTAAACAGGATTATTTAGTTTATTTCATTCGTCTTTTATTCGTCATTAAAAGTTAAAGCCAATAGATATATAGGTCAATGCCCCCTCATTAGAGAAGCCAACAGCTGCCTGTACCAGGAACAATTCGGCTGGGACCACATAAAGTCCGCCTCCGTATCCATCATGCCACTTTTTAGAATCTTCACCTGGCGACCATACCCTTCCTACATCATTAAACGCGATCAGCCCTACCGAACCAGGAACAATATAAGAGGTAAAATTAAACAGTTTTACCCGTAAATCCAGGTTATGGTAAGCCATGGTCCTGCCGGTAAACCGGTTGCTGTGAAAGCCCCTCAGACTGCGCATACCACCCAGCTGCATCTGCTGAAAAAAAGCAGGATCGCCAAAGGTAGTACCACCTCCAATACGGTTGGCAATCACCACGCCCGAACGTCCCGGACGGATATAATACCTGAACTCTGTTTGAATTTTGCCATAGCTATCATGTGCTCCATTTACTTCTTTTTTAAAAGAAAGTCCCGTTTTCCAATACATTCCCTTGGTAGGAATGGCTACGTTATCACGGGTATCATAGACTAAATTGCCCATTACCCCGGCATAAAAACGATCAGAGAATACTTGTTCTTCTGGATGCAGGGCATCAAAATCCTGTAAAAAACGGTTATCATTGGAACTTCTGGTGCTGGTATAGTATTCCGTAGACAAGCCTCCTTCTATATTCAGGTTCTTTTGAAGGTTTCTGGCCAGCTTCACATCGGCCGTGAGGTATTCATACCTGTTCCGGTAATAAGGCATTTCTTTATCGCCTTCGTTGATGAATTGGGTTTCATTACCCAGTCCAAAGAAATTGCTCAGGTTGTGCGGGCCAAGCAGGTTGGCATCTATTCTAAGGTCATTTTTACCTACAGTCTCCTTAAAATCTCCTGAATAGTTCAGAATAAAGGAAGACCGTCCGGTGGTATAAGTTGCCCAAAACTCATGTTTAAAGGCATAAGGCGCCTTCCTGAATCCTTGTTTTTCATACACCAGACCTGCTCCGATCTGCAAGCCCTGATCAATGCTATAATTGACCCGGAACAATGGTCCAAAACGATTGAAGACAAAACTGTTTTTATCATATTGGTTTACTGTAGAATCATTGGAAAGCCGGAGCCTGGCCTGTGACGAAGAAGGAAGGGTATTGTCTCCGTCCAAACGGTCATAAATATACAGGTGGCTTCTGTTTTTGACTTCTGGTGAAATTTCAAACTGATCTATACCATCTCCGCCAATCATTCTGACCGTAATATTGGATTTCCGATCTCCCTTTACTGCAAATACATCATTTCCCCCAAAGCCATAAATTCGTATTTCTTTGGTTTGTCCTTTTTTAAAAGTACGTTTATAGAGTTTCCGTCCAATGCTTCCGTCTTTTTTAATATTCCTGACCGTCAGTTCGACCTGACCTTCTTTCTTATTCTCAATCTCGAAACGTTCTCTTTTATCAGAAGCCGGAATCTCTACATACTCCGCTAAAAAATGATAATAATCCAGAGCAATCTTTTCCAGGTTATGTACCCTTCCGTTCAGAGATCTCTTCAGCTCTTCTCCATTTTCGGCAACAATAATTGCGGGCATCAAACGGATTGCACTGTCTACCAATTGCGGGGAAATGGTTTTCTGTACATATTTAACTTCCTCTCTCCAGTCCTTTTCATTCAGTTCATTCAAAAAATAGCGGTCAAAGTACCTGGCATTAAAATTCCAGCCATTGATGTCACGGATGTTCTCGCTGTAGGGCTGTAAATTCGATTTGAGCCACTGGTGGGAAAGTATCCAGGGAAAGACACCCGAAGTGCGGTAAAAGACTTTGTCCCGGTCGCGGGGAATGGGCTCGTACAGCGTTCCATCGTCATTTTTTGTGGGCAGCCAGCGCCAGTTGTCTTCATGCCGGTCCCAGTCGCCAACGATAAAATCAAGCAGTCTGGCCCTTAAGGTGAGCAACTGATCTGTTGTTTTATCATTGTCCTCCTGCAGCTTACGCTGTACCTTTTCTGTCTTATCTGTTTTTTCTGCTTCGGCAGGGTCTCTCTCTTCAAAAAGATAGGCTGCATTTGCAAAATCCTTACGGTATTCCATTAAACCGGGATCATCTCCTACATAGACAATTTCCGGATTGGCATGGGGAATATGCAGTGCCTTTGCCAGTGGGGGTACCACCAGTGCTCCAAAGGGATGTCCGGTAGAGACCTGGTCTTGGACAATATTCTTCGCTATGGTAGGCCGGAGATTTTCAGGTAAGCCCCGCTCCGGATATTTCTGTATGGTTCTCAAAGCCCAAAGCCGGCCAGATGCATCTTTAAATTGCAGGGAACGTGTTTGATTTCCTCCTCCCAGTTTAACGATGGTTAAGCCACCACGTTCCTTTTCCAGGTTTAGCACCCGCATCTTCACCGGGGTAGCCCAAAGCCTGCGGTAGTTTTCACCCAGGAAAAACCTGTGGGTTCCACTCACCTGGTCATATTCTGGCGCAATGGCAACGGTAATGGAGTCTCCAAGGGGCTTTACCTGGGCATAACCCACAGAAGAAAAACCCGCTGCTGAAAGTAATAATCCAAACCATCCTTTATGTAAAAATCTTATTCCCATTCTATCCTTTTTATACGACTACACCAACCCTAAGGGCTTTCAGTCCCTCAACGCCTTGCAATTCTTCTATTTCTATATATTCAATATGCTCTTCGAGCACGTTCTGCTGCTGCAGCTTTTTAATGTATCCCAGGTATTCCTGGGCTTCCCAACTGTTAAAATAAATGATGGCAATCTTACCGGGTTGGGTTACCCTTTCGGTAGAGTGTTTAACATGCGCTTTATCTATTCTCTTTTTAACCATCTGATAACGGATATTATAGCTGCCTTCTACATCAAATCTTTGTTCATCTGTTCTAAAGCTGATGTCGATTAGTTTTTCATAGACAAAGATCAAGTGCGTAGTTTGCATATAAATATCCAGTTTAGGGACCAGCGCATGGGTAGCTTTGGCGATACTGGCCATGTTTTCCAATTGTTTGAACCTAAAGGTAAAAAGCAAATCTTCGGGCATAGGAATAGAGGGTGTTATGGACTGCCCTACATAAATATCGTACTCCACACCATCCGTCCTGAATTTCTCAAAATAGCAGGGATAAATGGCTTGGATTTCGGCATTAAACTCCTCCAGTTTTGTGGTGACCACTCTATTGATCTTTTGCATACTTTTTTCGTAAAGTACACGGTTCTTATACATGCTGTCTTTTTCCCGGGTGGCTTCAAAATAGTCGTTCACAATTCCCGAAAGCTCCGGATGGGTATTTCTGAGTTGTTCCAGATACAGGGGCAACTGCCGCATCAGATAGTCTTCTATTTTAAGCACCTCCCGGTCCGAAAGCTCATCAAATTCACTGTAATTCCAAATGGCCTGCTGATTGGGTATGCCTTCAGTGAGTTCCAGGTGACTTTGTTTTTTTATAGCCAGCAACAGGGTTTCCAGTACTTCGAAGCTGATGTAAAGATCTTCCCGGATCGCCTTGTTCCTCTTAATACTGGAATCTTTAATGTCAACTGCAGCATACAGAGGCTGCACCTTTTCAAAGTAGATTGGCTCAATAGGCAGGCTTTTTTCGCAACCTCCCGACAGGAGATAATTGAAAGCAGCTTCCTGAAACCGCCATTGTACAGAAGGCTGCAAAGAGGTAAATTTATCGGTAATGATGCTCGATACCTCATGGTTAAAATCAACAATCAGATTTTGCAATAATTGCGAGAGTAACGGCAAGGCTCCTTCCAGTTGTGACAAGGTACGGCTCTTGAAAATTTCAGCATCATTGGCATATACTTCCAGGCAGCCTACAATTCTGCCGTTATAATTCAATGGAAAAAGTGCATAAGAATTGATCCCATGATCATGCAGCAGTTTCAGGATTGGATAACTCATCAGTTCACCTTCGGTAATTTCGGGAAAGATGAGCATCCTTGGATTTTTAAGGTACTCATCTACCAGATTTTGATAAATGATCCTGTTGTCTTCATCTTCATTGGAAAGTTTTGCAATGATGCTATCAAAGCCAGACTCCCTGTTCATCACCACCTTTCCATTGAGTTGCACGTACGGCAATAAGCCGAATTGAATCTGATCACAGCCCACCAGTGTTTTTAACGCAATAGAAATACCGTCTCCATGAGCCCCAACCTGGCATTCATTGTGTTCAATGATGATGTTTTTGATAGATTCGAGTGCATATTCTCCTGTAACATCTGTCAGGTGTACAATGGACATACCTTCTATACTAAATTTATTTGGGGGAAGCAACTCCTGAAGAATATTCAGACTGGTACTGTCTTCCAATATCCGGTCTTTCAGACTCTCTAGTTTCAGATCAGGAAGTTCGCCGTCAAATTGTATATCCAGGAATCGGGTATCCACATCCAGCCGGTAATATTTCAGCAGTTTGGTTTCCGGATCCTGAATGGATTTTATAGTAAATTGCCCAGAAGTTAAAGTCAAATCATAGAACTTTGCCAGTACCAGGTTATAAAATGTGGTCAGGATGCTAACTTTCATATCTTCAGCATCCGGTAATTTCATGCCTTCTTTTATCTTGCCGGTATGCTGGTCCAGAAGTACATTATAAAAAGTATCCGTACCAAAATAAAAGCATGGCGAAACTGGCCTGCTTAATGCCCAGAGTTGTCCTTTTTCGTCGGAAAGCAATGGAGAAGAAGCTGTATAGATGAGTTCAAACAAATCTGTATATTTCGCTGCATCTTCTGCCTCAATAGGCTGTCTCAACTCCGGCCGCTCTTTAAATTTATCCAGCATATAACGATAGAATGCCACCTTAGCGGTTCCTTCCGTTTGTGTTTTTTTGATCACATAATCAATAAAGGGTCCCAGTGAAAATGCTATACGGGCACCTGTTTCATAGGAGATTCCGTATCTGGATTGATTAAGATCTAGCGTAATTGCCTGCATTGTCTTTATATTTAATTAAAAACGCATTCCAAGATTAATACTCGGGTACCACCCTTCTGTAGAGTAGCCCATGATAAACTTCACAATGGCATAATGGGAGGCTGTAGCATATAATCCACCTCCAACACCATTGTGCCATTTGTCAGAGCTTTCCCCGTTTTCCCAAACCCGTCCAATATCGTAAAAACCAATCAGACCAATTTGACCGGGAACCAGATAACTGGCAAAATCTCCAATTTTAGCGCGGAGCTCAAGGTTATTATAGGCCATATGCTGCCCGGCAAATCTATTTTGTCTGAAACCATATAAATTCCCCTGTCCACCAAGGAATAAACTCTGATAAAATGCTGTTTTGCCAAAGGTTACCCCTCCGCCAAAACGCTCCGCTAATACAATGGTTCCTTTCGTGTTGAAGCTTTTATAGAGCGCCACTTCAGGGATGATTTGTACAAATGATTTTGAATAACTATTTAAACCTGTATAACCCTGCACCTTGATATTTACATAGCTCCCCCAGACCGGCAAAATCTTATTGCTCCGTTTGTCATTGGTAAAATTAGCAACTAATCCGGTATAAAGTTTATCCTTGTCAACAGTTAGACTGTCATAAGAACCAACTTTTGACGGCTGACTTATAAAACGACCGATATTATCCTCAGTGCTATAGGAATAGTACTGGAAAGAGGGGCCTACGCTAAAACTCATACCTGTTAGCGTACGCCACCGGAGCGCCGGATCGATTTCATAAGTACTAAATCTCGCCCGGTAGAAGGTCCTGTAATCTCCTGTTTTATCAAATACAGTTTCATTACCCCTTCCGTAAAAGTTCACTGAATTTTCAGGCGCATTCACCGCTGCTTTGACCAGAAAATCTGCATCCCCAATGGCCTTGATCCATTCTCCGCTATATTTGATCTTAAAGGCTTTGGTAGAAAAGGAATGACTTATAAAAAACTCCTGTACATCATTATATGGCCGCTTTCTGAATCCTTCCTGGTGGGTTCTTCTAAAACCGGCGCCCAGCAGCAAACCGTCATCCGGATTGATGTCTACAGTTACAAGAGGCATTGTTACATTCATCAGATTCGTGGTCATGTAAGCCGTATTTGCACTGTCTTTAGACAGCTTCAACCTGAGCCTGGAGCTATCCCCCAGAAGGTTGAGTTTATCGCCCCGGTCATAGAGCAGTACTTTTCTTTTGGCTTGTAACACCTCCACAGTTTTGTTTCCCGTGCTGTCTACCATTCGTAGTTTGATAGAGGAGGTTCCATTATTCAATACGATCTTATCATCACCGCCTCCAACATACAAACGGATTTCTTTGGTGATATCCGGGCTATAGGTCTTGTTCATTAAAGTATCCTGGATATTTCCTTTTTTACTGATTTTATTAATGATGACCTGCAAGCCTTTATCTGGTGTTCCATTAATATGAACCAATTCATTCTTTGCGGTTGTATGGATGTCTACAATCTTATTTTTGAAACGGTAATATTCTTCCATTGCTGCCGGAATACTTGCCCTCCGGTCTTTGAGCTGTTGCAAAAGTACGTCATGTCGTAGTTTATAGGCTGATTCAGGCAAGCGTTTCAATCCCTCTTCTAATACTTCATCTGTTTCTGCTTTTACAAAATTCTGTACGATCGCGGTCCACTCTGCATGACTGATCTGGGCGGCGGGATATCTGTCCAGGAACATACTTTTCCACAAAGAATAACGAATATCTTTGATTTTACCGCCAAAGCCCTGAAGATTGGGGGCTAGCCAGGAACGGGCTGCCAGATATGGCAATACGCCTTGATTGGTATAGAATACCTGGTCCCTGTCCCTGGGAACAGGCGCATAAATTTCATCGTCTCCTTTCTTTTCTCCATACCAGCGCCATTGGTCGCTATGCCGGTCCCAGTCACCGATCAGTAAATCCAGCAGCCTGGCTTTCAGAAAGGCCCTGGCATCTACATTGTAATCATTATCCTTCACCATGTTCCGGATCATTTTGGGTGTATTGTCCGATGGGCCTTCAGGCTCTCGTTCTTCCAGTAAACACACCTTATTCGCAAATATGCTGTTGTATTTACCCAGGTTTGGATCAGCAGAGACAATTCCTATAATGGGATTGGCATGAGGTACCCCTACTGCTGCTGCCAGTGGTGGTACAATGAGTGCCGAAAACGGATGCTGTGCGCTCATGGCATCATCTACCCAGTCCTTGGCAAAAGTTTCACGCATATCTTCGGGCAGTATTTTCTCCGGACTTTTTTCTACGCCACGAAGTACATATTCCTTTCCATTTTTATCCTTGAGGCGCAGAGATTTTGTTTGAAAGCCTCCCCCCATTTTTTCAGGTGTTAAACCACCATGGATTTCCGAAAGACGGATCACCGGCAAACGGGTTTCCTGAGCCCATTCTTTACGGTAGTTTTCTCCAAACAAAAAACGGTGAAAATGGCCCACACTATCATACCCAGGCTTTAATGCTGTGCTCGCACTATCCCCCTGTAAGGGTCTGACTTGTGCAATTTGCTGTTCATTTACCCCTGCATAGGGTTGTATATAGCTGAAGGTCTGCGTCACGCCGGTATCGGTATCTATAAAATAGGTAAATTTCATTCTTTTACCCGATAGCTGATCAACGGTGACGTAACCCTGCCGGGCATTGGCATATAAAGAATATCTCCCTTTCACTGCGTAACTGTGTTTTGCTCCTGCACCACTAACCACCTGTATGGTGTTATCCTTTATAAATTGCAGGCCATGTTCATGTCCTGCAACATGGATTACATTTGGAAACCCTTCAAAAACCTGGTTAATTCTTTTAACCATATCCCTGTATAAGGGATTTCCTGTATCCTCTGGTGTAGGAAAAGTAGAACGCAGGAAAGGGTACAAAGAGCCCACAACCGGCATTGGGATATACAGGTTATGGTTCAGTGCTGTAAAAGGGAATAAATGGTCTTTCAGTGAATAGTAGCCTCCATGAGTGCCATAGGTTTTAAAGGGGTGATGGGAAGCCAGCAGGATCACCTTATCTCTGTTTTTATCCAGGAGCTCCTGCAGCCGCATCAAAATTGCATCTTTACTGTTACAGTCACATTCTGCTTCCGGATTGTCTTTTGCATAAGGGAACAGCCACCATTCGCTATCAAAAGCAATGACCGTCACCTCCGGAGAAATATGAATTTCGACCGGATCAGGACAACCGTTTCGGGGAATCAATTGCAGGAGGCTGTCTTTTTGTTCTTCCAGAAATTCCCATTGTCTTTTGATCTTTGCCAGTCCGTCAGGTCCCATTTTGTCCCAGTCATGATTACCTGGAATGAAATAAACAGGTGCCCCCCTTTCGCGCATCGGCTGATATTGGGATTGCAGGATCTTTTTCGTTTGTTCCTCTTCCTTACTACCTGAAAGCCCCATTCCTTTCGGATAAATATTATCACCCAAGTACATCACGGTGGTTTTGCCTTTCAAAACGCTAGCTGCGGCATGCCGGAGTACTGCACTCTGTTGCTGATCCATTTCCCCGGCATCGCCAATAAGAATTACCCTGGAGTATATGGTATCTGCCTGTTGTGCCAGTGCTGTCTGAAACAGCGCCAATAACAACAGCATAGGGAACAATTGCTTATTCATGAGAAATTTTTATTTAGAGGGCCTGTATTTAAATTTAAGAATATTTCCCGGGGTAATCTCATCTCCCTCATTGGAAATATAAAGGTTAAAGTCTTTATCGAAGGCAACACCTTCAGGTTGATTAAATTTGGAAGGGCTGATCTTGTGAACCTCCTTTACCTTCCAGTCTGGCGTAGTGATCACCAGTATTTTTTGCACAGATGACAGGATATACCATTCATTGGTCTGCGGATTTTTTGCGAGTGCTGAAGCTTTAAGACCAGATTTAATCGGTTGGCCTAAGGCTTCAATTTGCCTGGAATCTATTTTAAAATCCCCCGCCAGTTTGAGGTTGCCATCGGCCGGATAGTAATTAAAGATATAGCCGGTGGATTGTCTGCTCTTATGGTCTTCATCACTGTTTTTGGTAATGGCGTAGAGTTTATTGCTTGCTTCATCTGCGTACAAACTCTCGTACTCTCCCTTAGGCAGGATTTTTTTCCATTGTTTTACATTATCTGTTTCTTTTTTATAGATCTCTCCCAAAGGGAAAACATAAATACTGCCATTACTTTTGAGCACAAAAACGGTTTCTTTTAATATGGCCAGATCTTCATAGTCCCCCTTAGAAGCAAAACGGACGTTCGTTTGTTTTTTAACCCCCCAGGTTTGTTTAAAAAGCTGGCCGTCTTCATCCTGAATGGAGTATATAGTCTTACCATCACCATTATGGAAGGCAATCCCGCTAATCTCCAGCAGGCTTTCCGGCATGTTAAATTTTTCGGGGCTGTTCAGATCATATCCTTTTGGGCTGGTGTATTTTACCTGGACAGGTTTACAGGCATAAAATACCAAAAGTGAAAATAAAGGCAATACCCAGATAACTGCTTTATAAAATTTCTTCATGAGGAGATGTTTTAATCAATTTTGTTTCAATAAATGCATAAATAGCCTCCTGAGAACGGATTTCCGGCTTCCCTGTGAGGGTAATATTTTGCAGATGGTCATTAAGTTCCACTGCTTGCACATTGTCTGCCAGCTGCAAATCCAGTATATTGATGAGGTCTTTCTTCAGATTCACTTCATATACCGGGAAACAGACTTCAATACGGCTGTATATATTCCGGTTCATCCAGTCTGCAGAACCCAAAAAGACTTTTTCATCGCCCTGGTTATGAAAAACAAATACCCGGCCATGCTCCAGATAGCGGTCTACAATACGTCTGACCTGGATCTGTTCACTTTGTCCCTTAACTCCCGGAATCAAGCAACAAATGGAGCGCACCAGCAATTGTACCTTTACCCCGGCACGCGACGCTTCATACAACTTAGCAATCAACACCCTTTCTTCCAGGTTATTGAGCTTAATGGTAATACCAGAGGAAAGTCCTTTGGAAGCGTTTTGTATTTCCTGATCGATCAAGGCTAAAAAGCGGCTCTGGAGGTTAAACTGTGCCACAAGCAGATGTTTGAAATCAATAAAATCTTCTTCAGCAGGCCTTTTCTTCTTCTTACCCAGAAAGCCAAACAACAATTCCAGTTCTTTGAGCATGGGCTCATAAGCTGTGAGTAGGATATGATCGGTATAGAATCTTGCTGTACTTTCATTTAAGTTCCCCGTGGCCAGCAGACCAAGGTATTTTTTACCTTCCCCTTCGCGGCGCTTCAAGAGCGCAACCTTGGCGTGTACCTTAAAAGAAACACTGCTATAAATGATCTTTACCCCTGCCGCCTTCATCTGCGCAGCCCATTTGATATTATTAGCTTCGTCAAAACGTGCTTTCAGTTCCAGCATAGCCGTTACTTTTTTACCATTTTGGGAAGCACTGATCAATGCCTGTATAATTCTGGAAGGATTGGCTACCCGGTATAAAGTACAATAAACCTCTTCTACGGCTGGGTCATGAGCTGCTTCATTGAAAAAGCGGAGTATAGGATCGTAACTTTCATAAGGCACATGAATCAGTATATCCTGTTCTGCAATCTGTTCAAACAGTGTCTTTCCCGGAGGAATATCCACGGCATTCAGAGCGGTTCTGCCTGGGTATTCCAGCGCTTTATCTTCCAACGGAAAATGCCCCAGATCCTTGAGGTTATGGTAAACACCACCTTCTACAACAGAGGCTTTTTCCAGTTTTAGTGCATAAATGATCCTGTACAAACAGCGTAGCGGAATTCCCGGCTCACATAGAAAACGGGTGGCCAGGCCAAGATCTCTTTTGGCCAGTTCCTTTTCGATCATCGCCGCCATATCTGCATCCAGTTCTTCTTCCAAACGAAGTTCTGCATCTCTGGTGATCTTCACATTAAATACCCCTGTAATCTTGTCTTTGGGAAACAAATGCTCCAGATGTTGTTTGATGATGTCATCCAGAAAAACCACATAGCGCTGGCCATCGGCCTGGAACTGGTAAAAACGCGGCAACAGGTCAGAAGGCACATTGACCAATTCTATCCTTTCTTTTTCCTGCTCATCTTTGAGGATCACGATCTGGTAAAGCCTGTTGTTCTGAGCAAAAAAAACTTTTTCTTCTATATCTATTCTTACCGGATGAAGTACAGCTAGTATTTCATTAAAAAAAACCTTCCCTGTCTGTTCCCGTAGTTTTGATGGCATTTCCTGGTTGTAGATCCAATGAATGTTCTGTTCCAGGAGTTCAGGCAAAATGTTTTCTGACAGTATTTTACCAAATCCACGTTGCTGACGGTCAATCTCTGCTTTTGCCGCCCGGTAGGCCTCTTCATTCTCCTTCTCTTTAGTCAATGTATCCAGGGCCATCAACACAGGCATCCTGACCCGGTAAAACTCATCCAGATTGGAAGAATAAATAGACAAAAATTTGATCCGCTCCAGTAAAGGGACCTGATCACGGCCAGCCTCCATCAACACTCTTTCATTGAAGCCCAGCCAGCTGAGATCGCGGTTAAAGAAAGTATCTTTTTCTATCATATCTTACATAGCCACGAATACCATAGCAATTATAAATGCCAAAACTGACGCCACAATCCCAAACATAAATACGTTATAGGCAATCCGCAGCAAACGATATTTACGCCCAAGCACCACGCCTTGTCCATGTAAATCCCGGATCAGGCTTCCGTAAAGGAAATCCCGGTCTTCCATCATTTCCTGCATCCCACGTTCATAGTCTGTCAGGCTCATTCCATAAAAATTACCAAAGAAAAGAAGGTTCACTTTGTGTGAACGCACATCCTGTTCGGTAAATTTCCCGGAAGGAATGGTTGGTCTTGTAGCCAGGATAGAAAACACCATAGTCGTTACACAGATGACCAGCAAGATGAGTGTTGGAACAATCAGATGCGGGTTATCTTCCAGTTTACGCAGCAAAATACTGAGGATTACAGACAAGATGATGGAATTGGTGGAAATCATGATATGGGCTTTATTATCCGCCATATCACTCAAACGCTGGTGATTTCCGGCGGTGATCCTGAACATGGTTTCAATCCCTTTGTCCGGTCTGTCTGTCTTTTTCTTTTTATCCTTTTTACCGGAACTTTCCGCGTCCTTTACTATAGCAGTTTGATCCTGCACGGCTATATTCATTTCTTGTTGATGTTTTAATAATTTCTCTTTCAAACCGGCAAGGTTTTCTTCTTTCCCTTTATTTAAATGTTCAATACAATAGCTTGTATGGTAGTGATGAGCCTCCAGAAATTTAATCGTTTGCCTTCTCCATATCTCCTTCTCAATGTCATGACCGTAAAAAGCCTCTGCCTCCTTGTGCATCGCTTTGTCTTTTTCTTTAAAACTATCTGTCCCCAAATGGTAAAGATCTGCATCGCATATAATTTGCTGCAATAAGCCTTCTGGTCTTTGAGGCATATGGGTCGCCATGATGCAATCTGTTATAGACACAACAATAGGTTCTTCAAGCTGGAACTTAGCCAGAAATTCTTTAGCCTTCTCTGTTCCGGCCTTTTCATGATGTTTACAATCCGTAAAATAGCCAATATCGTGGAACCATCCCGCAGCAACGACAATAAAAAAGTCTGTGTCATTTAACTGGTAATGCCCTGCAATTTTGACAATATGTTTTACCACCTGCTCCGTATGCGATAAATTATGATAGACCAGTCTATCATCCTTACCATTATGGAACACGTCTTCAACATGTGTTTTGATCTGCTCTATGATATCCAGGTAATTCATGGTATAAATATAAAAGATATATACAGTACTTTTGTTTTTTGAATCATCATGAAGCGAAAATTCAGCATTCTTCCTCTGGCCGCGATAGCCATTCTATTTTTTTTAATGAACTGGTATGTACTTTCCGGTTTTGAAACCTACAGCCATCATCCTTTATTAAGCCTGGGTTTCTGGCTCCTTGTTGCTTTAATCACCCTTTCATTGATTGCTGCGATACGAAGAATTGGCAGTCATGGAATGGGCAGCTTTTTCAAAGTTGCTACACATGCTTTCCTGATCCTGCTCACCAGTGAACTTATTTTTACGATCGCATTACTGGCTGGTGACATCCCCCGCCTGTTTACCGGACAACCCAGAAACCTGCATTGGGTAGAGTTTGCAACAATATTATTTATTCTGACCATTCTGATCTTTATTTATGGAATGGTCCGCGGAAAGTATGCTTACCGGGTCATTAAACACACTTTATTTTTCGACGATCTACCGGAGAATTTTGAAGGCTTTACCATTACTCAGATTTCAGATGTTCATGCTGGAAGTTTCAATAATCCAAAGGCCATTAAAAGGGGGATCGACCTGATCAATGCGCAGAAGTCTGATCTTTTTGTATTTACCGGCGATCTGGTGAATAACAAAGCCAGTGAAATTGTTCCCTGGATGAATGATTTTTCCAAGATAAAAGCACCTTATGGTCAGTTCTCTGTATTGGGCAATCATGATTATGGCGATTATGTGAAATGGGAAAGTGAAGAAAACAAACGCGCCAACCTGCAACAGCTCAAAACTTATCACGCTGAAATGGGTTACAGGTTACTCCTTGACGAGCATGTAGAGATTTACAAAAACGGCCAGAAGATCATTCTTGCCGGGGTAGAAAACTGGGGTTTGGGTTTTGGCGAACGCGGAGATTTACAGAAAGCCCTGAGAAATGTGAGTCCATCAGATTTCAAGATCCTTCTCTCCCATGATCCTTCCCACTGGGAGGCACAGGTTAAACAAAATCCCTCAAAGATCCAGCTCACTCTTGCGGGCCATACACATGGTATGCAATTTGGAATAGAGGCCTTTGGTATAAAATGGAGCCCGGTTAAATACCGTTATGCGCACTGGGCGGGTGTTAAAAGTGAAAATGGCCGATACCTAAACATTAACCGGGGTTTTGGCTTTTTGGGCTTTTCCGGCAGAATAGGTATCTGGCCTGAGGTAACTGTCATAGAATTGAGAAAAACGGTTTAGGCTTTAGGGTTTATAACCTCTTCGGGGGCAGGCTCCTTTTTCTCAGAAACCACAGTTTTTCTCCTTTTCCTTTTAAGGGAAGCTCTTTTGGCGACCTCTATATAGTGATCTCCTGAAACACGGAAATTGCAGAGTTCGCCATTTTTCATGTCAAAGAGGATTTCCAGCTTTCTGACACAGCCGTAGGGAATGTCTTTTTTACTTCTCAGCGGTATTTTACAATAATTCCTGAATGTATTGTAGGAAATATTCAGAATCTTCGGGATTTCACTTACCAAATTCCTGTTCAACTTTACCGGAAGATTTTCCAGAAATTCATCAATCTTATATTTATACATAACTCATAACATAAAGGTTAATAT
>NZ_QAIL01000107.1 GCF_003061025.1 Pedobacter sp. HMWF019
CTTTATTTCTCAACTCAATTAAATTATCATCATTAACCAGGTAATCTGCAATATTTAATAATAATGATTTGTTTCCGAAATTCTGTTGCGTGTACCGGTCAAATCCAAGCGGGAAGGCCGAGCCGTCTTTTGCACTGACCTGGTTCTTAAAAACATCTCCATCTCCAATCACCACCATTTTAGTGGTTTGACTCAGGCCAGAGGTTTCAAAAGGAACAGATATGCCTTCGGGTACCCCCCGGTTTAGGAAAAGAGAGGGGAACCGCCCTTCTAGTAACACCCCAAGGGTTTTAGCTGTACTTGCATAATCTCTCGGATCAGGGCGCTCGGCCACCGTCTGCAATGCCAGCAGCATAGGCGTGTTGTGTATTTTATTGAATGCGGAACTTCTGAGAATGACTTGCTTTTTAATGCCTTTAACCCCAATGGTATCTACAGTACTGGAAAATTCGCTCCTTATAGCGTCTATATTTTTAACCAGGTCACTGGCAGAATCCGGGAGCATCAAAGGATAATATACCCAGGGGGCCAGTTGTATTTGTTGTGTGGTGCCCATGGCCAGGGGAATCTCAACACAATTGGCATCTGCCACCAGATTATAATTGATCCTTGCACCATAAGTAAAAAGCTGGTCGTCCAGACCTAGCTTATTGTTAAAAGCCAGTTGTTCGCCTTTCCCCTTCAAACTATCCAGATCAGCACTTACCTGGTCTATGCTCCAGACCACCCTACCTCCTTTCATCACAAAGTAATTGATCTTGTATTTTTCAGCCTCTGAGAATTCTTCGCGGGGTTTAACGATAAAAAGGACTTTCAGTTTATCCAGGCCCGCCTGATCAATGAGTTTTAAATTGACTCTTCCTGTTTCATAACTTTCAGAGAGGCTTTTTATGGCATCATCCAAATAGGCATCTGATGGTTCTCCATTTGATTCCGTAAAACCAATCCTGGGATTCTCTCCGGTAACAACTTTCTTAATGGCTGAAGTGAAAGCATACTCCAGGTTTTGAATGGAATTATTGATGTTTTCCTCATAACCACCCGCGGCAGCCTGATTCTGCAATAACTTTACCGGAATTTGCCGGTTATCACATTGGACAACCGCCATAGGGAAAATCGTCTTTTGCGTAAACCCATTATCCGTTTTGATGTTAAGACTTGTAGGCTCTACACCAATACTATACAAATGGCTAATTACAGTGTCTTGTTCATTTTGTGGCAAACCTGATATCGGATCTGCAAAAACAATTTTAAAGTTTGTTTTGGAATTGGCTTTATAATCTGCCAACAGATCCTGAACAGCATTTTTTAGTCGTTTAAATGCAGAAGGCAAATCGCCATCCAGGAAAACAGTAACCTTAATCTCTTTGACTGGCTTATTTAAAACTTCTATGGTTTTAGGACTTAACGTGAACCGGTGTTCTTTGGTAAAATCAAAACGCGTGTATAAATATTGACCGACTATATTCAGAACGATCAGTACCGAAATAACAGCAAATAACCGGATACCTCTTGACCTTACCATTTCCTGCCTCCAATCACAAAATGAGTTAAGCTTAGAAAAAGCACATCAAACGTAAGAAAATAGAGTACATCTCGTGTATCAAGTACTCCCCTGCCCAAGGATTGGTAGTGTGCGTTTACACTCATGCTATTAAGCAGCCCCTCAAACGATTGTAGCGAGAGAATCTTCCCTAACGCATCAATACCAGTATAGGAAATAAAACATATAAAGGCAGCTACGGCAAAAGCGATGACCTGGTTTTTACTCAGTGAAGATACAAAAATACCTACTGAAGTAAATGAACTTCCCAGCAGTAGCAAGCCAATATAAGAACCGATAACCGCTCCGGTATCAATATTTCCGGCAGGCAGTCCCAAGTGATATACAGAAAAATAATAGATCAGGGTAGGCATCAGTGCAAATAACACCAGAGCCAGGCAGGCAAAATATTTAGCCAGGATAATCTGCCATTCAGTAATGGGCCGTATAGCCAGTAATACATATGTCCCTTCTCTCCGTTCTTCAGCAAAAGAACGCATCGTCATAGCCGGAATCAGAAAAATAAAGAGAAATGGGATCAGACTAAAAAAGCCATTGAGTTCTGCATAGCCATAGTCCAGTACCGAGGTGTCTGGAAAAACCCACAGCAATAATCCCGCGGCCAGTAAGAAGACACCGATGGTAATATAGGCCATCAGGGAGTTGAGCAAGGCAAATAATTCTCTTTTAAAAACTGCGTACATGCATTTATATATGACGCCGAAGTTAGAAAAATATCGTCTAAATGAAGAAGGCTTCCCAAAATATGGAAAGCCTTCTCTTTGATGTATTTTAAAATCTACAATCCGAAGTTAATCGCGGCTCTGATTCCAAAGAAAGATAAGGTTCCGTCATTAGACCATCCTTCATAACGGGCGCCTAAATCAATAGTTGATTTATCTGCTATCGGAAATTCAATACCAATGCCTGGAGAATATGCAAATGCAGTTCCACTTGCATTTTTACCTGCAAATGCGGCACCTAATTCGGCAGCTCCATAGAAGTTTTCAATGAAATAGTATCTTAAACCAGCTTTAACCGGAATGAAAGAAGAACTAGGCCATTTAACACCTCCAAAATCTTTGCCTGAATAACTAATATATCCAGCGCTACCTGTAACTTTCAAGTTTTCCGCAATCGGCGCAATATAGACTAATGAACCACCGAAGCCCAATTTATAGAGGTCTCCAAAGTTACCAGTAGGTAATCCAAATTCTGCACCAACGCTTAATTTAGCTCCACCCATTGCAGGATCTTTTCTATTCTGTGCGGAAGCACTGGAAAAAGCTAAAACACCTGCGATTGCTGTTAGTAAAAATAATTTTTTCATAAAGTTCGTTTAATTTAAAGAGAAACATTTCTCTACCTGCACCGTTAGCAAATATTTTGCCAATTCAGCTTTATGGATATTTAAACAAAACTTTATGCGGTCAACTTTCTAAAAATATCCTCCAGCACTTCCGAATCCTGATCCTTCTTCAAATCGGCCAGAGAGGAATTTGCTGCGATATTACCCTGGTTAATGATCACCACATCATCACAAACCGCTTCTGCTTCCTGCATAATGTGGGTGGAAAGGATCACTGTTTTATCCTGTCCCAATTCCTTGATCAGTTTACGGATGCCTGCCAATTGATTTGGATCCAGTCCGGAGGTGGGTTCATCCAGAATCAGCACCCTTGGATCATGAATAATAGCCTGAGCAAGGCCAACCCGCTGACGATAACCTTTAGATAACTGGCCTATTTTTTTGTGCTGTTCCGGCCCTAAACCAACCCTATCAATCACCTCTGCAACGCTCCTGCTTAAATGCATAAGCTGATAGGTTTGCCCTGCAAAATTTAAAAACTCTTTTACATACATATCACTGTATAGAGGTGTATTTTCAGGCAAATATCCCATGATGCGCTTTACCTCCAGACCTTGGGTCAGTACATCAAATCCACCGACATGCACTTTTCCGGAACTCGGTTGCAGATACCCTGTGAGCATTTTCATTGTGGTGGATTTACCTGCACCATTTGGACCTAAGAATCCCATAACCCTACCTGGTACGGCTTTAAAACTGATCGCATTTACCGCTATTTGCGATCCGTAATGCTTAGATAAAGATTCTACTTCTATACTCAATTTTTGATCTTTTTTATTTCAAAAGTAATTTTACCACCAGGCTTCTGCTCATCGTCCTCCTGAATTTTACATTAGCTTCTATTGATTCTTGTCTTCAGGAATGCTACGCAGTTTATTTCGGGATCTCATTTAAGCAAAGCTTGAATAGCAAGTGCGGGGTCCTGAAATAAGTTCAGGAGGGCGGCCATATTACGATATACCCTCTAAACGAAATGCATCAGAATAATCTCCTCCCGTCAAAAATAACAATATTTTTTATGCCCAACTTTATATATTTGCAGTATTATGGCCAAAAACAATAACGACGAACAATTTAAAAATGTAATATCTCATGCCAAGGAATATGGTTTTGTATTTCAAAGCAGTGAAATTTATGATGGACTGAGTGCTGTATATGATTACGGACAGCTTGGTGCTGAATTAAAAAACAATATTAAAACGTACTGGTGGAAGGCCATGGTACAGATGCACGAAAACATCGTGGGAATTGATTCTGCGATTTTCATGCACCCTAAAGTATGGAAAGCCAGCGGACACGTAGATGGTTTTAACGATCCAATGATCGATAACAAAGATTCAAAGAAACGTTATCGTGCAGACCAGTTAATTGAAGATAAAATTGCCCGTTATGAAAAAGACGGAAAAACAGATAAAGCTGCAAAACTGCAAGCGGCAATGGACGATGCATTGAAAGCAGAAGACCTGCCCCGTTTAAAAACAATCATCGAAGAACACGATATTGTTTGTCCTGTTAGTGGTACAAAGAACTGGACTGAAGTACGCCAGTTCAATCTGATGTTCAGTACACAGTTTGGAGCGATGGCCGAAGGTTCTGAAGAGGTTTATCTTCGCCCGGAAACCGCCCAGGGAATTTTTGTAAACTTTTTAAACGTTCAAAAATCCGGAAGAATGAAAATTCCTTTTGGAATTGCTCAAATCGGAAAAGCGTTTAGAAATGAAGTTATTGCCCGTCAGTTCATTATGAGGATGCGCGAATTTGAACAAATGGAAATGCAATTCTTTGTTCGCCCGGGAGAAGACCAGAAGTGGTTTGCTTACTGGAAAGAGGCTCGTTTAAAATGGCATACTGCTTTGGGCACTGATCCTGCAAAGTACCGTTACCACGATCACGTTAAACTGGCGCATTATGCGAATGCAGCTACAGATATTGAATTTGAATTCCCTTTTGGCTTTAAAGAAGTGGAAGGTATACACAGCCGTACGGACTTTGACCTGACGCAGCACCAGGAATTTTCGGGTAAAAAAATGCAGTACTTTGACAACGACCTGAACGAAGAAGGCAAACCTTATGGAAACTATGTACCTTATGTTATTGAAACTTCTATTGGTTTAGATCGTATGTTCTTATTAACCATGATCAATGCTTTTGAAGTAGAGGATTTAAGCGAAGGAGATAAACAGGACAGCAGGACGCTTTTACGTTTGCACCCTGCTTTAGCCCCGGTTAAAGTTGCGATTTTCCCATTGACTAAAAAAGATGGTTTACCGGAAAAAGCCAAAGAAGTAATGAACAGTTTAAAATACGATTTCAACTGTGCTTACGAAGAAAAAGATGCAATTGGAAAGCGCTACCGCAGACAGGATGCAATAGGAACGCCTTTTTGCTTAACTATTGATCATCAAACGCTGGAAGATAATACGGTTACCATCCGTCACCGAGATACCATGGAGCAACAGCGGATTGAAATCAAAGATCTTCAGTCGATCATTGAGAGCAAAGTTAGCTGGAAAAACCTGCTGAGATAAAAACTAAAAAGGGCTTGTATTTTCTACAGGCCCTTTCTTATTATTATCCACCTAAATCTGCGGTATCCGCCAGCAGAATGCCAGGCTACTTATTCAGATGAATATAAACCAGAACCATGCCAAAATGTAACCTGTATACATAAAATGAAAATCAGGACGTTTATCATACCATGAAATCTACCATTATAGCCTTTTTTCTGATTTTTCCCCTAATTGCTTTTGCGGGAAACAAGCCTGTTCATTCTCCGGATAATTCCTGGTCAAAAGAAGAATTGGAAATGGCAAACACAGCAAAGAATACGCCTTATCTGTCTCAGGAGGAAAAAAACATCATTTTCTATATGAATCTGGCACGTATGGACGGCACGCGATTTTTCAATACCTATTTACAGGATTTTATAGCTGATTATAACCAAAGGATGCAGCAGTACAGCAATTATAACGAGCTTAAAATCGCAAAAAATGACCGGTACTACAAAAGTCTGGAAGCTGATCTGAAAAAAGTTAAAAATCTTGGGCTGTTTTATCCCGACGAAACATTAACCTATGTTTCTCTTCAGCACGCAAAAGATATGAACAGTCACAATCTTGCAGGTCATAATTCCTATGATGGTCGCACTATGAAGGACAGGATTACAAAATATTATCCCAATCGGTCTATGGCTGAAAATCTGGCATTTGGTTTTTCCAACGGTCTGGCAAATGTATGTGTACTGCTTATTGACAAGGGTGTTCCCGATCTGGGCCACCGCAAGAATATCCTGAACAGTACCTATGGGCTAAATATTGTTGGGATCAGCATCCGTCAACACCCCAGCTATAAATACGCTGCTGTTATAGATTTTGTTGGTATTCCAAATCTTAAAATTTAACTTCGCCCAAATTTAAAGCATGCGCAAGGCACTATTAAAGATCATAGATTTCTTTTATCCACCCTTTTCCCGCTGGATATCCCTGCATACTTTCAGGTACATGGCCTCGGGAGGAACAACCGCTGCGTCTGGAATTATTGTATATTTTATTGTCTACAACCTCATCCTCCATCAAAAAGATGTGCAGATGGACGGCCTGCTGGTCACTGCGCCTATCGCTGCATTGGCCATTGAATCTTTCATTACTTTCCTGATTGGCTTTGCACTAAACAAATACCTGGTTTTTACACATTCCAATTTAAAAGGCCGGATACAGTTGTTTCGTTACGGTTTTGTGGTGGCCATAAATATTGGCCTTAACTACGGTTTCATAAAAGTCCTGGTTGAGGCTTTTGGCTTTTATCCAACCATAGCTAAGGCCGTTACAACCATTATTCTGGCTATTTTTAGTTATTTCGCCCAAAAACACTTCTCCTTTAAAGTCAGAAAATAATCCTTATTTATGACTCCTCCCTGAAGCTTTCTATTCTTTCCTTCAAAGCGCATAAAGCATCTTCTGCATCTTTCATTTTTTGTAACATCAATAGTTTTTCAGGACTGGATAAATGGGGCCGCAAATGATCTGGAGTAACCAAGGCTCCTCTCCTTACTTTAAATATTTCTGCAATCTTACACAATTGGCTTAAGTTGATCTCCTTTTGACCATTTTCAATCTTCTGATAGGTTCTAACTGCGATCCCAAGTGCAAGCGCGATGTTTTTTCTTTCTTTGGGACTGGTTCCGCTTAATAACTTTATTACATTTTCGGAGACCATGTTCTCTCTATTTTGTTTCATTTGCATACTCCATATTTTTCTCTAACAAACGGATTAATTTTCCCTGTTCTTCAATAATCCTGCTGCGATACTGGCTCAACAAACGTTCATCTTCCTCCAGTTCAGCCTCAAGAGGGTTCTGCTCAGGATCTTCCTGATCCAGCAATGCAGCACAATCAACTCCAAGTGCCTGCGCAATCAACAGCAATTTCGACAACGTAATTTTGATTACCCCCATCTCCATTTTATAATAGGTAGAAGCGGTAACATGCAAAACTTCCGCAACGTTCTTTTGCGGCATTCCCTTTCTAATTCTCAGGGCTGAAATTTTTTTCAAAATAGTTTCCATCATACATTTCTTAATCAGTAAAGTTTTAGTTAATAACCCACCAATGTAGATTCAAAAAATATTTTAATCACCATCAACAAAATAAATAATTTAAAATTTTTCCAATTCCCTTTTAGAACTAAACCATATATATTCCCAGTCCAAACCAGGCAACAACATTA
>NZ_QAIL01000108.1 GCF_003061025.1 Pedobacter sp. HMWF019
AAACCTCCATTTTCAATCTGTCCAATACTAACCTTTGCGTTAACCGAAGTTTCGCCGGTTTGTACTTTTGACAAAGTAATAACACGATTTAAAGCACTATCAAAACAAGCTGAATAGCCTGCTGCAAAAAGCATTTCTGGATTTGCAAAATCATCATTTGCACCTCCAAGGGCTTTAGGCATTTTTACTTCTAAGTCTAAGATACCATTTTCACTTTTAACATGGCCATTTCTGCCTCCTGTGGCTGTTGCGCCAATTGTGTACATTGATTTCATTATTTTTTATGTTGATTGATTTTTGTAAGTATATCTTGAATACAAATTTTCAAAGTTTCTAATTCTTCTACTGCGATGTGCATCGAGTTAATTAACTGCTCAGGCACTTTAGAAGCTTGCTCTTGTAGCCTTTCTCCATTTCCTGTAAGAGAAATACACACAACACGTTCGTCTGTCTTGCTCCTATCCCTAGATACTAGTTCTTTTTGTTCTAAACGTTTCAATAAAGGAGTAAGTGTTCCACTATCCAGATGGAGTTTTTCACCCAGTTCTGAAACCGTTTGTTGTCTTTGCTCCCATAAAACCAACATAACTAAATACTGCGGATAGGTTAAATCTAATTTATCCAGGAAAGGACGATATTGATTAACAATCTCCTTGGCTAAGGAATAAACAGGAAAGCACAATTGATTTTCTAATTTTAATTGATCTGTCATGTCAAAATTTCAAGCACAAATATAGTGTAAGATTAAATTGCACACAATTTAATTTCAACAAACAATGTCTGCTCCTATGAAATCTGACGGTTGCATGATTATAGACTATAAGGGATCTCAAGCCTCTCCCACTTTGGTACCAGAGGTCTTCGTATATAAAATTTGGTTAGATTACTAATTCTGGATATCTTGGCGCAACGACAAATATGGATACAAACAAGACCACCACCACAATTCTACAAACAAAACAGCATTTTGAAATTCTGGACGGACTAAGAGGTATTGCCGCCTGGGCAGTTGTAATATTTCATTTTATGGAATGGGCTTACACTGATCCTAGCCAGAACTTTATCGGCCACGGTTTTTTAGCGGTCGATTTCTTCTTTTGCCTTTCTGGGTTTGTGATTGGATATGCCTATGACGATCGTATAGGAAAAATGGGTATTCTCGAGTTTTTTAAATCAAGGGTCATCAGACTGCACCCACTGGTTATAGCTGGGTCGGTTTTAGGTCTGCTGGCATTTTTGTTTGACCCATTTGGAGGCCATCTCGAATTGTACAGCAGCGGCAAGATCATCCTTACGTTTTTGTGTTCGGTACTCCTTATTCCATTCCCTGTAATAGAAGACCGTGGATTTAATCTATTCAGTTTTAATGCGCCAGCATGGTCATTATTTTGGGAATATGTTGCTAATATTTTTTATGCGTTTGTGCTTTATCGAATTGGCCGGAACTTCCTGGTATTATTAACCCTACTCGCAGCGGCAGCTATTTGCCTGGTGAGTTATCGTTCCGGCAATTTATTGGGCGGATGGAGTGGTCCAACCTTTTGGGACGGAAGCGCCCGGATATCGTATTCATTTTTAGCAGGATTACTTATTTACCGTTCCAACTGGATCATCAAAAACAACCTGGGATTTATCGGTTTAGCCATATTATTGTCCCTGGCTTTTATAATGCCATCCTCAAAATGGAATTGGTTATCAGAACCCTTGATCGTACTTGTTTACTTTCCACTGCTGATCGCTTTAGGTGCAGGGGCTACCTTAGCCCCTGGTTTGAAAAAGTTTTGTCTCTTTTCAGGAAAGATCTCTTACCCATTATATATGACGCATTATGCCGTATTATGGATGTTCGGTAATTACTATACAAGTCATAAGGTAGGCACTACACAACTGTCCTTGATAATTATAACAGCACTAGTACTACTGACTGGAGCTGCCTACCTTGTCATGGTCGTTTATGATATCCCCGTTAGGAAATATTTAACCGATAAACGGAATAAAGGGCTTGCCAAACAAAAAGCTGGAGGCGTTTTAAACTAAAAATTAAAAACAGCATAGACAAAAACAAGATTTACTTCCATAAGTGTACACTACCGCTCAGTTAATGTTCAAAAACGAACATCAAAACAATAGCAGTTCTCAAATAACCACTACAGCACCCCATTTTTAAGCAATTTGGTCTTTGGCACAACTATTAGCATATTATCACTAAATAGATGCAATGTTTAGTCTGAACCTTAAAATTGCCTGGCGCAACCTCTGGAAAAATAAAAGTTATACTTTAATAAATATTTTCGGGTTATCAATTGGACTGGCTTGCTGCATACTAATCTTCATTTTTATTCATTACCAACTCAGTTTTGACCGAGACTATAAAAATGAGAACCGGATTTTTCGTTTTGTAACCAACTGGCAGTATCCTAATTATAATGATTTTTCTAAAGGAATACCGATTCCTTTGGCTGTTGCAGCAAGAAATGAACTTGCCGGACTTGATAAAGTTGGAGTTATTATTAAAAGAGGGGGAATCATTCATGTAAGAGATGAAAATGGAAAAGACAAGATAAAAACAGAACATTCTGTTTACTATATTGAACCAGATTTCTTTGAAATTTTTGATATCCTGTGGTTATACGGAAGCCCTCAAAAGTCTTTAACTGAGCCCAACACTGTAGTTCTGTCGGAAAACATGGCAAAAAAGCTGTTCTCTAGCACAGAAAATTCTCTTGGCAAAAGTTTAACTTATGGTAATAAGATAAATTTGAAAGTAACAGGCATATTTAAAGACATGCCTGCAAACAGTAGTTTCCCTTTAGATATTGTAATCAGTTATGCTACTTTTAACAGTAAAAAATACATTTACTGGGACGGGATAAATTCAGCCATGGAGTGTTATGTATTATTGAAAGAGGGGGTGACTCTGTCTGATATGTCGAAACCCTTAGCACGATTCAATAAAAAACACTATGGTGATGCACATATAGCTGGTAAGCAAAACAATTCCCTGCAGCCACTAAAAGATATTCACTTTGACAACCGTTATGGCAGCTTTTCAGACGTTTCAATTACCAAAAAAGAAATTTACGGATTAAGTATTATCGGTATTTTTCTGATCCTTACAGCAGGAATCAACTTTATCAACCTAACCACCGCACAAACTGGTAACAGATCAAAAGAAGTAGGTATACGTAAGATTATGGGCGGCCAACGCAAACAAATTGTTGTGCAGTTTCTTGCCGAGACACTTGTTATCACAACTATCGCGATGATTATAGCATGTGTATTGACAGAATTAGCGCTCCCCCAACTTCAAAACCTTTTCAATGAGAAGATTGTTTTCAGCTTCTTCGGGCAGCCAGTGATTTTTTTGTTTATGGCTGGTCTTCTGATTCTTGTGAGTTTCTTAGCTGGCTTTTATCCTGCCTTAGTTTTATCTGGGTTTAGCCCAGTTTTAGCACTTAAAAACAGAATCAGTACAAACACAGATCGCTTAAATTTACGAAGAACCTTGGTGGTAGTTCAATTGACAATTACTGTCATACTTCTTATATCTACATTAGTTATTGTAAGCCAAATGGACTATTTACGGCGAAAACCACTGGGTTTTAATACGAAAGCAATTGCGATGATCAATATTCCAAGTGACAGTTTAAGCCAGACTAAGTACAAAACCTTTAAACAGCAAGCATTGGGTATCGCAGGGATTGATATGATTAGTTTTTGTCAGTCGGCTCCCATGTCGGATAATGTTAATTCTGGAGAATTCAGTTATAATGGCAGAAAAAACACAAACTTTGAACTCAGAAATGTAAAAGCTGATGAAAACTATTTTGCACTTTTTAACCTGGAACTAATTGCGGGTAAAATATTTAGATACAGTGAGATTACCACAGGATGTGTAGTTAATGAAACCTTCTTGAAAAAGATGAATATAACTCGTGCAGAAGACGCTATTGGCAAAACCTTAACTACGAACGGATATGATATGAAGATTGAAGGTGTAGTCAAAGACTTCAATGATCTCTCACTTAAAGCACCCATTTCACCCTTAGTTATCTACCCTCAGAAAGGCAATTATTATGCAGTTGCAGCTAAAATAAACAGTGAGCAACTTCTGCCTGTGATGAAAAAGATAGAGGTTTTATGGAACAATACCTTTCCCAGTTATATCCATTCTGCTAGTTTTGTGAATGATGATATTAATAGTTATTATGAGAATGAACGTGTTACCGGAGTACTTTTTAAAACAGCTGCCATTGTAATTATTCTGATATCTTTTATAGGTTTATTTGGCTTAATATCTTTTATTGCGGCACGGCGTACACGAGAAGTTGCAATTAGAAAAGTACTAGGTGCTTCGACATTTGAAATCATCAGCTTATTAAATAGTGCATTTCTGAAAATGGTTTTGGTTTCCAATCTCATTGCCTGGCCTCTGGCTTACCTATTTACCTCACATTGGTTAACCGGGTTCGCTTATCGGATTAGCTTAGACATATGGCCATTTACATTAGCCTTTATACTTTCTATAGCAATAACATTAGTAACTACAATCTTAAAATCTTATAAAGCATCAACAAAGAATCCGGTAGATGCTTTAAAACATGACTAATATTTTCCTGCAGCAACAAATTTCAGGATACTTTCCAATTCTACGGAGCCAACACACGTCTTTGGTTTCAGAAAAGGATATCCGGTTAATATCATGCATCTATTAGTTAAAAATAGAGCTATAGAACGTAAGCATTCTTCATAGTTTTACAATAACAAGGAATTGATGTAAATCTGAAACCATCATGTGCAGCATTACACAGACCGAAATGAATAAATTTTGGTAACGCATGATAGCTTCATAACCTTTTAAAAAATAAATTCTGATGAAAATATATAGAGAATTCTTGCGTGTCATCCTCTTCGTTACTGTCTTAATCCAGGGTAATAACACCGCTCAGGCACAAAATGGAGACCAGATATTAGATGGAATTGGCGAAACAGGAATGATTGCACGCTATTTATTTGATGGAGATGTCAAAGACTGGTCCCGAAATAATTTACACGCTAAATTCCAAGATACCGGGGTCAAATTTGTTAATGACAACCGGTTTGGAAAAGTTCTGTTGCTTACTGGAGACAACAATAATTTTCTTACGATCCCTGGAGAAACATTAAAAGATATAGAATCACTCAGCATATCAGCGTGGATATACTTACGCTCTGATCAACCTGGCCAACGTTTTTTTGATTTCGGGAAGGATGAAACTAAACATTTTTTTGCTGCCCCCGTTGGGACAACTACCCAAAAAGGATATCAGGCCTCGATAACCATAGAAAAAGGTAATAGAAACGGGGCAGTTTCTGCGGCTATTGAAATAAACAAGTGGGTTCATCTTGTTATAGTAATAGATGTTCCTTCAAAATCCATGATTGCTTATGTCAATGGTAAGCCGGTGAGCCAAACTAGTGATATCCCATTGGAGTTAACAACGGTATTCGGCCAGCAACCGGGAGAGAAAAAACTGCTATATATTGGAAAATCTCTATCAACCGGAGATCCCAATCTTAATGCCATGATACATGATTTCCGCATTTATCGTGTTCCATTGAGTAGAAGACAAATTGCCGGAATTTATAACAATTCCCTGGGTGGTGTTCATGAAGGTCCGGCAAATGCGGCTAAGCGCGAGGATGATCTCCCACATTTTTCTCCAACGGGGGCGCTGCTTTATAATACTTATTTAGTCCATGTATCCGATGTAGAAGTGGAAACGGAAGTGGGAAATCTACCACGATTACCAAGCTACCTGCAGGGAACGTACAGGAACGAAATGAAAGGTCCAAAAGTGCGGGTGATATGGCCTTCACCTGTCGAAAACAGCACTGTTCTTAAGCCGGGACATTACACCGTTACAGGACGCATTGCCGGAACCGATTTTCAGCCAAAGGCATTTGTCACCATAAAAGAGTCCAGCAAATCAACAACACCAGATTCTAAGTTAGAAGTCTTTAATTTGGATCAGGTTTCTTTGAAAAGCGATGCTCATGACCACGAAACCAAATTTATTGAAAATCGAGATAAGTTTATAAGAACATTAGCCAAAACCGACCCTAACTCCTTTCTCTATATGTTCCGGCATGCTTTTGGCCAAAAGCAGCCGGAAGGTGCAAAACCTCTAGGTGTATGGGACAGTCAGGATACCAAATTAAGAGGGCATGCTACAGGGCACTACCTTACGGCAATTGCACAAGCCTATGCGGGCACAGGATATGACAAAGCACTTCAGGCCAATTTCTCCGGAAAAATGGAATATATGGTAAATACACTTTATCAGCTATCACAACTATCCGGAAAGGCAAAAGATACGGGTACTAAATACGTATCCGACCCAACAGCAGTACCATATGGCCTTGGAAAATCAAGTTTTGATTCAGATCTTAGTGATGAAGGTATCCGTAACGATTATTGGAACTGGGGCAAAGGATTCATCAGTGCATATCCTCCAGATCAGTTTATCATGTTAGAAAACGGAGCTTTGTACGGAGGCCAGAAGAACCAGGTTTGGGCACCCTATTATACATTACATAAAATTTTAGCTGGTCTGATAGATGTATATGAAGTGAGCGGTAACAAAAAAGCGCTTGAAATCGCTACCGGCATGAGCAATTGGGTATATGCACGATTGAGTCAATTGCCTCAGGAGAGGCTTATCAAAATGTGGAATACCTACATTGCGGGAGAATTTGGAGGCATGAATGAATCCATCGCACGTCTATACCGAATTACCGGTGAATCAAAGTACCTGAAAACAGCTCAATTGTTTGATAACATTAAGGTATTCTATGGTGACACAGCGCATTCGCAAGGCCTGGCCAAAAATGTAGATTCATTTCGCGGATTGCATGCCAACCAACATATACCTCAGATTGTAGGGAGTATCGAAATGTATCGGGTTTCCAATAGCCCGGAATATTACAAGGTGGCAGATAATTTCTGGTATAAGACCGTTAATGATTATATGTACAGTATCGGAGGCGTTGCAGGTGCACGTAATCCAGCGAATGCGGAATGTTTTATCAGCCAACCCGCAACATTGTATGAAAATGGCTTCTCTTCTGGAGGACAGAATGAAACCTGCGCCACATACAATATGCTAAAATTGACCAGTGAACTGTTTCTCTTCGATCAGCGGGCAGAGTTAATGGACTATTACGAACGTGGCTTGTACAACCATATTCTAGCCTCTGTAGCTAAAGACAGTCCTGCCAATACCTATCATGTTCCACTCAGACCAGGCTCTGTTAAACAATTCAGCAATGAAGATATGACCGGTTTTACCTGTTGCAATGGTACTGCAATTGAGAGCAGTACCAAGCTGCAAAATTCCATTTACTTTAAAAGTAAGGATGGCAAGGCACTTTATGTAAATCTATATATACCGTCTACGTTAAAATGGACAGAACGCAATATAACAGTAGAACAAACTACAAGTTTTCCAAATGAAGACCACACCAGCCTGAGGATTCGTGGCAATGGAAGATTTGATGTCAATGTACGCGTGCCGGGCTGGGCAACCAAGGGATTTTTTGTGAAGATCAATGGTATAGAACAAAAATTCCAGGCCGATCCAGGCACCTACCTTAAAATAAGCCGAAAATGGAAAGATGGCGATATCATAGAATTGAGAATGCCATTCCAATTTCATCTGGATCCGGTTATGGACCAGCAGAACATAGCCAGTCTGTTCTATGGACCGATTTTACTGGCTGCTCAGGAACCTGAAGCAAGAAAAGAATGGCGTAAAGTAACCCTGGATGCTGAAGATATAGGCAGGTCAATTAAAGGCGATCCGCAGCAATTAGAATTCACTATTGATAATGTGGTTTTTAAACCATTTTATGAAACATACGGGCGTCATTCTGTTTATCTGGATGTGACGTTAAAATAGGTCTTTGAGTTTTGTTCGTCTACCTTCTCATTCCTCAAGATAACGCACTGCAAATTCCACCCAGTCCTTCACTGAACTGTCCACATAAACATCTGGCTGAATGCCGATATTGTCTATTGGATAATCAGGCAGGCGCATCGCCCTGTAGGTAGGCATAAAAACCTGGTAACCCGGACAGCCAAAATCTACCAGGTAGGCATTGCCGTAATCTAATGCACCATAACTAGGCTTGCCTAATAACTTGACCTTTTTACTCTGCTTTGCAATGAACAAAAAGTACTCGGCCGAGCTCCCCGTCGCCTTATCAGCAAGGACAACAATGTTTCGGGGGCTTTTGGCAACGGGATCAACTTGTTCAATATAAATAGGTTTACCTGTATCGGTAAAATTCACAAAACTGCCCAGATTTTCTTTTAACTTATCTATTTGTTTGTCTATTCTTTCGGTGGATGCGTTTTTATCCAGGCTATTTTTATAGGCCAAAAGATTGTTAATATAGGTTTGCGTAGCCAAAAATTCTGCACCAGTGTTGCGTATGTATTTCCCAGAAATATACGGAAGAAGTTTTTGATAAGCATCTGTTGTCCCTCCGGGATTACCACGAAGATCGATGATCAGATTCTCACTGTTTTCGATATTTGCACTGTTCCGCGAGAGCAGCTCTTCAATTTCGTTAAGATACTGATATTCAAAACTAGGCAATTTAAGGATGGACGTTTTGGCGGATAACTTTTTGAAATAGAAACCCGCAATCTCCTTCAGTTTTTCTTCCTGTTGGGCAACACTCACTAATGGCAAAGGCACCTCTTTAACCAATGCCACTCCTACTGCGTCCAAAAATAAAATACCCTCTCTGTATATACTATAGTGCCCGTTTTTTTTCGATCTGTCTAGTAATGCATACTCAAAAGAGCCATCCTGAAATAATTTAAACTTGATATCCCCGACTCTCCAGAGCGTTGATTTTGCATTGATAATAAAACCTGTATACTCATTCTCACTCACCTTTTTGATTCCGATTTTATAACCTTCCGTTGACCACACCCCTTCTAGCGCATCTTTAGTCATCTTAACCTTATCTTGGAAATCACGAATATCGAAAGCTATAGACTCTGAAGTACCACCGCTGTTCGAAGAAAAAGGAGATCCATTAGAACCGACCCATAAATGGGGATCCCTGAAGAAATCAGTATACATCTTAAGTATTTTTTCGCAAGCGCGGTCATCTGTATTTCTGGCCTTTGATATCAAATTCTGTGTTAATTCTTCATAGGGAAATCTTTCCCTTGTCTTTACTGTAAAACCTGGATATTCGGTCTCTACTTTCTTTATCAGCTTTTCCAGTACCACAGCACAATTACAACTGGTTTGCTGTGCATACATCGATAATGAAAATATATGGAAAGTGAGACAAATTAATAATGTTTTCATATTAAATAGTATTGAGCCACAAACATAGCTCAGTCGCTACAACCAAAATTGTAAAAATGTAAACCGCTATATAAATAGCCATACATTTGCATTGCCCGTATCTACCTTTTTAAAGAAAGCATTGGGATTCACATTGGTCAATTGTTTAAAATCTCTTATCAAATGTGATTGATCATAAAAAAGGCTCTCATATGACAGTTCTGTCAGGTTGCTGATATCTTTTTGTTTCTTTATCGCCTTTCTGAATCGGTGGATCCTATAGAATTCTGAAGGCGGCTTACCGATATTCCTGGTAAAAAGCCTGTTGAGGTATTGTCTCGAAAAGTTATTACTCCTGGCAATATCCTCTATCTTCAGGCCAGATTCTATATCAGATACAATGCTCTCCATTAATCCTGGTTCTGTTATTTCAAGTTTTGACATCCAGTAATCTTCCAGACTTTGCCGCTGAAAGGCCCTATTACTTTCCTGCAGAATTTTCTTCATTGCCGGTACAAAATCTGCAAAGGGATTAAAATCCAACATATTTTCCATCTGCAAAAGTTCCTGGGCATTATCAAAGAGATAATTGATCGCTAACGGTTTGAAGTAGATCGTGATCTCACTTATCCCGCCCTCAACCAAAACTTCGATCGGTGAGATATATCTCGACACAAAATTCGCAATGATGTTGTCTTGCAGCGAAGGTTTAATCGAAATTTTATTAACATTTGTCTCAATCTCAATATCCTGGCTCACTGATACAATAAAGAAGTTATTTGGAAATGTCCAATAATGTAACCGTTCATTATTTCCATCTGGGGAAATAAAATAATACCCTTCTATGTATCTTTGCAAGACCTGGTTTACAGGTCTATAAAATTCCATTCTCATCTTCGTTTCGATTCCGTTTGATATACTCTTTCAGGCAAATATAATAATTGAACTCAACTGTTCGTTCGCGTCCATAAACTGTTCGTTAACGAACACAACGACATTAAAAACAAAAATAAAACACTGATATAAAGGATATTATAAAAAAATCTGCGTTTTGGCACAAGCTTGGCCTATATGGTTTCAAATAGTTAAATATAACCATGAAAACCTCAATCAAAATCAAAATCACAAGAGCACTTACAGCACTACTGTTAGTCACAGCTCTCCTTCCGGTAAGTGTCTTCGCAACAGATAAAAATCCAATAAGGACTTCCAATATCACTCCAATCAAAAAAATCTTCATAAAGGGAAATGTTGAGGTGATAATTGTCCAAGGACTCCCGGAAAGCGTTTCTTATACAGATGATAATACAGGTCGCGTAAAAGTTATAAAGAATGGTGGCATGCTCCGAATTATCGGCGACAGTAAAGAATCAAGCAAACTTTTTATTTATGTAAAAGACATCTACAGAATTGAAGCAGAAGATAATGCAATAATTAGGAGCGAGGGCTGGCTAAAAACGAAATTTCTCCAAATATTCTTAAAGGGAAATGCTAAAGCTGATCTCCGCACAAGCACTCAAGGTCTATACACCTCTCTCCAGGATAATGCCAACTTAAAGTTAAGTGGTTCTACCGACGACCATATGCTGGAGATGGGAAACACACAAAGATTGAACATTGACAATTTTGTAGCTTCCAATACCCAATACCTTTCAATGGACACCTTAGCACTCGAAAAGAATTCTAAAGAATATTAAAGAAACAGCTATAAAAATGGAAGCCAGTATGCTTCCATTTTTATTTATTAATTTGGTTACTAGACTTTAAAAAATATGCAACAGAGGTTTCTTTACGATCTAAACCTGATGGGCACTAAAGTTTATCATATCTCAAAACATAATTTCGATACAGACGACTGAAACGAAACAACTGCTCTGCAAGAAAGAAAATTAACACCAGTGGTAACAATAATTCTGTATGACTGTATACAGGCCGGTGATTAAGGTCAATAGTACCACACAAACAAAAATCTGTACATTCAGATAACCTTTGAATTTAAACTGATAAGATGCAGAAACTTTATGCTGAAGGTATCTTTTTTCAAGTAATGGCCGGATTTCCTGATCCAGATTCGATGGATGACCAAAGATGATCTTTAATTTATCTTTTAAATCAGTCTCATTTTTACATGCCGCCAGGATCTCGAGATAATAGTGGAAATGTTGCCATAAAAAACTATAACTTTTAACAGGGTGGGTCAGTCCATATTTTGGCGGCTCTCCCTCCTTTTGAAAAGTCCCAAACAGCTTGTCCCAGAAAACAAACACATCGCCATAATTTTTGTCCAGGTATTTTTCTTCGCTGGCATGATGAACGCCGTGTATAGAAGGGGAAACAAGAACATATTCAATCCAGCCAAGATTCTTAATCAACTGAGTATGGGTAAAGAAAGAATATGCTCCGTGAACCACAAGGATCACAATCACCATAGAAGGATGAAATTCCAACAAAGGTATTACGCACCAGAATAAATTTCTGATCAGCGCCTGAAAAATCGTAATCCTGGCGGATACAGTGTAATTAAACTCCTCACTCTGGTGATGTACAATATGAGCTGCCCAAAGAATGTTTACCTGATGCCCAAGGCGATGATACCAAGACCAGATCAGTGAACAGAATCAAAAGAATCCATATCCACCACCTGTTCGGGATACTGAAAATAGCATAGTATGTATATCCAGAAAAAAAGACTGTAAAAACTCGCTGAAATAAAAAGATTAAGGAGCCTTTCCGCAATACAAATACTAAGATTGGACACCGAGATTTCATATTTAAATACGCTCCCCATATTTCCCCTTATGGCAAACTGATATTCTAAAAACGAAAAAACAAAAAAGCGCGAATAGCAAAAGCCAGGTAGTTAAAATGTTCCATCATATTAATCAAGAGAATACAAATATATAAATC
>NZ_QAIL01000109.1 GCF_003061025.1 Pedobacter sp. HMWF019
GGACAAAAGGTTAGTCATCCCTGCAGAAATGATTGCATTATGTAATTATAAAAGGATAAGAAATATAAAAAGACTAATTTTTATGCTGTTCACCATAAGTATAGTGGCATCAGCATGTTCTTCTTACAATTATTATGCAGTGAGTAATAAACCACTCAGTACCCAGCATTATAAGACCTATGCCTGGATACCTGAAGGGTATTCCAAATCATCTAGTTTTTACAACAATGATGTGGCAACAGACAGGATTGTTGATGCGGCAAGTAAAGAACTTGAGAAAAAAGGCTTGGTGTTGGATAATCAGAAACCAGATATCCTGGTTAGGTATACAGCAGTGGTCAATAATGAAACTCGTGAATATAACGATCCTGTATATTACAATCCTCCTGCAAGGCTAAGTCCAAGGATTGCGTATTACCGGGGAAGGGCGTACAGATATTTTTCTTATTATGATCCTATGCCCGTGTATGTAGGCAGTGAGGCCAGAAGGGAAAATGTAAAAGCAGGAAGTATTATGATTGACCTGATTGACAGGAAAACCAAAAAGATAATCTGGAGAGGCTGGGCAGAAGGGGATCTGGATAATCCTCAAAAAGCAGTAGATGATATTCCACAGGTCGTAGCCAATATATTTAAAAAACTGCCTTAATGATGAGGTGAATAAAAAGTCCTGAATCGGTTCAACCGGTTCAGGATTTTTTTATGGCTTTATTTTTTCGAAAGGCGGCTGTGTTCTATTTTGTGTTTATCTTTGGGCTCCTAACCATTCGTTAAATAATGAAGTTTAAGCATTTTTCGGCCTGGGCATTTGTTGCCCTCGCTTCCATATCTACAGTTAATGCCCAAAAAAAGTCGTACATAGAAACACTTTCAGAGCCCAATCAATGGGTGGATTCTGTTTTTAATAAATTGAGCAGACGTCAGAAGATTGCGCAAATGTTCTTTGTCAGGGCCTTGACCAATTCTACAACGGCCTATGAAGATTCGATCGGAAATGTAATTAAAAAGGAACGGATCGGAGGCTTGGTGTTTTTTCAGGGAGGTCCAGGCCGGCAGGTGATTCTCACCAATAAATACCAGGAACTGGCACGTGTACCGCTATTGGTTACCTCTGATGGAGAATGGGGTTTAGGCATGCGCCTGGACAGCACCATTTCTTATCCGTATCAGATGGCCCTGGGTGCAGTTCAGAATAAAGAACTGATCTATAAGATGGGCCTGGAGGTCGCAAAGGATTATCGGAGAGTAGGTATGCATATGAATCTGGCACCCGATGTTGATGTGAACAATAATGCAAAGAATCCGGTCATCAATTACCGTTCTTTTGGTGAAAATAAATACAATGTGGCCTCCTCGGGTGCAGCCTATATGAAGGGGATGCAGGATGGTGGTCTGATGGTGAGCCTGAAACATTTTCCTGGACATGGAGATACTGATGTGGATTCTCATTTTGACTTGCCCCAGTTAAATTTTACAAAAGCCCGTCTGGACAGCCTGGAGATCTATCCTTTCCGGGAGCTGATCCGGCAAAATGCCTCGGGTATAATGATTGCCCATATGAATATTCCGGCGCTGGACAATACTCCGCATATGCCTTCGACCTTGTCAAAGCCCATTGTAACAGGGATTTTAAAGGAAGAGCTTGGTTTTAAAGGGATCATTATTTCTGATGCGATGGAAATGAAGGGGGTCGTAAAATATTTTAAAGATGGTGAAGCCGATGTGATGGCGGTAATTGCCGGTAATGATATCCTGGAACTTTCGGAGAATAGCGACAGGGCGATTAAACTGGTTCGGAAAGCTGTACGTTCAGGAAGGATCAGTATGGAACGGATTGATGAAAGTGTAAAAAAGATTCTGATGGCTAAATATTGGGCCGGTTTAAATAAGAAGGACAGTCTTGATGAACATCACGTGGTTGCTGATGTGAACCGTCCGGAGAGTCTGGCCCTGCGTCAGGAACTGGCTAATGCTGCTATGACTTTGCTGAAGGGACGTGAAGTGCTTCCCCAACTTGACAAAGAAAAAAGAACAGTAATTATTAGTGTTGGGACACCCGAGGTAACGGTATTCCAAAAAGAACTGGGCGCTTACTATCAAAATGCTGTTTTTTATACTTTAGACAAGAACGCAAATGCCAACCAGATTGCGGTTGTGGCAAGAGAGCTTGGTGGTTTTGATCAGGTGATCATCGGTATACATGATACCCGTATCCGCCCGGGAAATGGAATGGTGCTAAGCGCAGATCTGAAAATGTTCCTGAAAGACCAGAGCCAGAAAAATGCATGCTTTGCCGTTTTTGCCAACCCTTATAACCTATCTCAATGGGGCGGGTTGGAGAATAGTAAATTCTTACTTGTGGCTTATCAGAAAGAAGATTTTATGCAAAAGGCGGCAGCATCCGTATTTAAAAACGAAGTTAACCCCAGCGGAAGACTGCCGGTTACGGTCAATACGTTCTTTAAATACGGAGACGGCCGGTAATTGATTTAGATCGTTGGTGCATGCAGCGCTTTGTAAGTCCAGTTGTTTAAGAAGCCCTGGACTTTTTTTATGCTGTGGCCTTTACCTTCTGCTTTGCTCTCTTCTGTGTCTCTTTCCAGGTAACCAGAGTCCTGAATATGAAGAACTTTTCCTTCTCCGTCGAGGACAACGAATACAGGGAAGCCAAAGCGGCCGGGATTGCCCAGTTTGCTTAAAACGGCTGTGTTTTTGTTTTCCGGACTCCAGTTCACCAGTACCCATTCAAAATTGTCTCCAATCAGTTTTTTCAATTCCGGGGTTTTGTCTACCAGTTCATGAAAGCGGATACACCAAATGCACCAGTTGCCGCCTACCTGTACCAGGACATTCTTTTTTTCTTTCTTTGCTTTGGAAATCGCTGCATTTAAATCTGCCTGTGCATTGGCATTAGGGTTATAAATGTGTACGGCTTCTTTTTTCTCGCCTTCCTTTTTATCCTGGGCCTGGCCTGCTGCGGCAACAGACATTAGGGCTAGGAGCAGTAATGCTTTTAGTTTCATGAGTGTTTTTATTTTAATTGTAAGATGAAGCCTTTTAATGATGATGATCATGTCGGGTTCATATGGTAAATTTACAAATAAGTTCTAGCTTTACCTGATGTCTCAACAGCCACTTAAAATATTACAAGCTTCTGCCGGCTCGGGTAAGACCTTTAGCCTGACGGCGCATTATTTAACTCTTTTGCTTTCTTCAGAAACCAAATACAGGGAAATTCTGGCGGTAACCTTTACCAATAAAGCGACTGAAGAGATGAAAACCAGGATCATGGAAGTGTTGAAAGGTTTTGCGCAGGGGGATACTTCCAAAAAGATTGGTGATTACCGGGATATTGTACTGAAAGCTCATCCGGATTTGGATGCTGGAAGTTTAAAACGAAAATCAGATGTTATTTACAGGAAGATCCTGCACGATTACAGCCGGTTTTCGGTGAGTACCATTGATGGTTTTGTTCAGAAGGTGATCAGAGGTTTCGCTTTTGAGCTTGGTCTGGACGCTGGTTATGGTCTGGAAATGAACTACGATAAGGTAAAGAACGAACTGGCAGAACGTTTAGATAAAGCGTTGGACAAGAACCCGGTACTGCTGCAATGGATCATTGACCTGGCCCTGGACAGGATCAATAATAATTTGAGCTGGAATTACAGGAGAGAACTGATTGAACTGACCAATGAGATCTTTAAGGAACGTTATCAGCCTTTTGAACAGGCGGTTAAAGAGCTGGGAGAAATCGCAGACCTGGATACCTTGTTCAAAGACTACAACAAGATCACGCGGCTGGGAATAGAAGCGTTTGAAGATGCTGTGAAGGATTTGGCGGAGCAGGCCCTGCAGATCTTTCAGGTAGAAGATATTGATGTGGGCGATTTAAAAGGAAAGTCCCGCTCGCCCTTAAATAACCTCCAGAAGATTGCAGGTGGCGATTTATCTAAGATCAGCAGCCTGGCTAAACTGGTGGATCAGCCGGAAGAATGGTTTCAGAAAGGGGCAGTGCACACAGCCTACGAAGAGCTTAACCCTGTAATTGCTAAATTGGTATCTGCTTACCAGGAAGGATTGTCTGCTTATCTTTTAGCCCATGCCTTCAACAAGAATTTATACTACCTGAGGCTGATGCAGGAAATGGCGGTTTTGCTGAAAGAGTACCGGAATGAAAGTCCGAACCTGCTGATCAGTGATGCACAAACCTTGCTGAAGGGGATTACAGATGATGCAGACGACAATCCTTCTTTCATTTGGGAAAAAATGGGAAACCGGTACCGGAATTTCCTGTTTGATGAATTCCAGGATACCTCAGCCAATCAATGGGGGAGTTTTAAGTCTTTGCTGACCAATGCCATGGCCTCACCCAGCGGGAAATTAATAGATCACCTGATTGTGGGGGATACCAAACAGTCCATTTACCGCTGGCGGAACGGAGATTGGAACATTTTGCACCAACAGGCTAAACAGGATGTTCAGGTACATAATGTAGTTGAAGATAGTCTGGAAGAAAATTACCGGAGTACGAAGAATATAATCCATTTTAACAATACACTCTTTAAGCAACTGCCTCAGCTGATGCAATCAGGCTTAAATGGAGCTATTGCAGAACAGGAAAGCCTTCCTGATCTGCTGAAATGGTGGCAGCAACAGGGCTTTGACCGGATTGTTACGGATGTATATGCAGAAGCAGAGCAGAAAACAACACCTTATACTCTGGAAGGTGGGACAATCAGTTTTAATGTGTTTAAAACTGATCAGGAAGGAAACGCACTGACCAAAACAACCTTCCGGGACCTGGCTTTAAGTAAAATGATTGCAGAGCTTGATGTTCTGTTTAACGTAAAAAAATATAAACCCCGGGATATTTGTATCCTGGTCCGGTCCAATGCTGAAGCGATTGCTGCGGTAGAGACCCTCATGGAGCAGGGGATAGATGTGATTTCAGGTGAGGCGCTGTTGCTGAGCAATAATACTGCGGTGAAATTGATCATCAATACTTTGCAGGTGATGGGCGGCCTGGCCGAAAATACCGCGCTGTATAAAGCCAATTGCATTAGCCTGTATGCCAGACTAAGACAAAAATCAGTTGAGCCGCATCACTTTTTCTCTTTGAAGTTTAAAAGTCTGGCCCAGCTGGAGGATTTGCTTCCTGCAGCACTTTGTGCAGAATGGCAGACCTGGATGCAGCAGCCACTGCCCGCTTTAATGGAAAAAATCATAGAGGCTTACGGTCTGAATGAGAAAAGGAATGCGATGATGCTGCCTTATTTATTTGCACTAAGAGATCTGGCCGGAAGTTTTGCGCTGCATGGAGAAAAGGGAATAGCAGCTTTCCTGAACTATTGGGAGGAAGAAGGGGCGAGAAGAACATTGCCTTCTTCTGAAAACACAGATGCGGTACAAGTGATCACTATACATAAATCTAAAGGCTTGGCTTTTCGTGCGGTCATGCTGCCATTTTGCAACTGGGATATTAATGGAAAAACCAACGGGATATTCTGGGTTTCTGCAGCTGATACTCCTTATCATCATTTGCACAGCATCCCGCTGAAATATACCAAAGAACTGGGGCGGTCAACTGTCGCCAGACCTTATTTTGAAGAATTGTTGTACAACAATATGGATGCCTTGAATATGCTTTATGTGGCCACAACAAGGTCAAAGGAGTATTTGTACATCAGTACTATGGGTAAAAAGACGGATACGGTGAGTAACATTGGAGATTTGCTTTCCAAGGTTTTTGCGGACCAGTTGTCTGAAGAAGGAAATTACCTGATCGATGACCCGGTGCCTTCCCTGCCGGAAAAGGAAGTCTTAAAAATGGAGATCGAACTGGAGCTTTATCCGGTATCGGATAGATTGAGCCAGGTTTTTGATGCCAGACTGAAACGCAGGGAAATTGATTTGCTCACGGGGGAAAGTGCGGGGAGAACGGGAACTATACTTCATGAGATCCTGGCTTCGGCAAGTGATCCGGGAGAAGTAGATGAGGTGTTGCAGACCCTGCTGCTGGAAGGTATTTTTAAAGCAGAGGAAATGCCTTTTCTCCGCAATCAGGCGATGTCTGTTCTACAGCATAGTGGGCTGCAGGAAATTCTGAAAGCCAGTGAGGAAAGTCTGAATGAGCGGAGCATTATCGATGCCGAAGGGAAAAGTTACCGTCCGGATAAGGTACTGATGAAGGGTAAAGAGGTCACCATTATTGATTATAAATTTACTCAGCAGGAAAGTAATAAACACGTAGAGCAGGTAGACCACTACAGAAGTTTACTGCAGGCAATGGGTTATACCTCGGTGAACACTTATTTGTTCTATGCCTTAACCGGAGTTTTGAAGAAAGTATAAAAAATGAAGAAGAAAAACAAAGGCTTGTTATGAAGGCATTTTTAAAAGAAGTAGCAGAAGATTTGGTGGCGAAGCTGGGAGATGATCTGCAGTATGCAGCCATTGTCTTTAACAATAAAAGGCCGGTGGCTTATTTACAGCATCATCTGGCCAGTGTGATACAGAAGCCTTTCTGGAGCCCTGCTTTTTATACCATACAGCAATTTTTTGCTTTATCCAGCCCTTTAAAAACGGCTGATGCCTTTACGCAGTTCTTTACACTCTATAAGAAGTATAATGAGCTGGCTCTGCAATATGGAGATCAGCCTATTGAACCCGCTAAATTTTATCCGGTTGCGCGGATCATTTTAAGTGATTTTGCCCAGATTGATAATGATCTGGTTGATGCGGGGAAGTTATTTGAACAACTGGAGGATTTTGCAGAGGTGGATTACCAGTTTGATTACCTGAGTGAAGAACAGCAGGTCTTTTTAAAAGGCTTCTGGAGTTCTTATTCTGAAGGAAAACATAAAAAACAGCAGGAACAGTTTATCAAAATGTGGCAGCGGATGCCAGAACTTTACCTGGGCTTCCATGAGGCCCTCCGGGGAAAAGGGCTCACTACAATGGGGCATATTTACCGGCAGCTGGCGGAAGGAAAATCTGATGATTTTGTCCGGCCTTTTGATCGGGGAAAATTGATCTTTGTTGGCTTTAATGCACTGAGCAGGGCAGAAGCAAAGGTTTTTAGTCGTTGGCAGGAAGCAGGAAAGGCCTTGTTTTATTTTGATACGGATGCTTATTATTTAAATGACCCTATACAGGAAGCCGGACTGTTTCTGAGAAGAAATTTACAGCAGACAGGTCTGGTCAATGCACTGGGTGGCCCAAGAGATCTGATCCGTTCGCCCGCGAAAGTGGTGGATGTGTATAAGACACAGGGTCAGGTTGCGCAGGCAAAGATTTTGAATACCGCCTTGCAGCGGGATTATCCTTTATTGGGAGATACAGATGCGGGCAAGATTGCCTTGATCCTGGCCGATGAAAGTTTACTTTTGCCTGTTTTGCAAACCATTCCCACTCATTTTGAGGTGGCAGAGGTGCACAAGGCGATCGACGTCAATGTCACGATGGGTTACCCTTTGGTAGCCTCTTCTATTTTTGGCTTGGCCGATCTCTGGCTCAGTGTGCAGGTACAGCTCATTCAGGGGGCAAAGGATACGGTGTATTACCGGGAAGTAGAAGCTTTTTTATCGCATCCGCTTACTGGGATCACGGAACAGATGCGGGCTAAAATACAGCAAAAGTTGTTGCTGGAACAACTTGCAGAAGTCCCTTTGGTCCGCCTGCAAAGCCAAAAGGGATTGCTGGCCTTGTTTTTTACCCGGATCAATTCTGCGGCCGAGGCTACGCTTTCCTTGCAGGCAGTTTTTAAGCGGATATTGGAACAGCAGCTGGCAGATAAAAGTTTGAAGCAGACCGAAGCGGATCTGTTTGTGGCTACGATGAAAGAACTGAACCGCTTGCATGACGCGCTTGAAGAACATTTGCCTCAATTGCAGCAGATCCGGGAAGTTTCTTTTGTGTTGTCGCTGATGCAGAAGGCGATCCAGGGTATTTCTGTGCCTTTGACCGGGGAGCCGCTTCAGGGAATACAGGTAATGGGTTTACTGGAAAGCCGGAGCCTGGATTTTGAACGAATCTATATCCTTGGGGTGAACGAGGGTTTGTTGCCACAAACGAGTGTTTCTCCAAGTTTTATTCCCGATAGCATCCGAAGGGCATATGGCTTACCGGTTCTGGAAAACCAGGATGCCATTTCTGCTTATATGTTTTACCGGTTGATGCAGCGGTCTGAAAAAGTGAGTCTGGTTTATAATGCGCAGGCAGACGACACCAATACAGGCGAACCGACGCGTTTTTTACGACAACTGGAATATGAAAGTGGTTATACTTTCAATTACCTGGAACATAAACAAAGCATTCGTACAGAAAAAAGAATGCATGTAGAAGTGAAGAAGGATGAAAAAGTCATGGCTGTTCTGAATAAATACCTGAATGGAGAAGTTGGTCTTTCGGCTTCTGCTTTAACTTCTTATATCAATTGCCCGCTGCAGTTTTTTTACAAGTATATAGCAAAAATTGAAGAGCCAAAGGAGATTTCGGAAAATCTGGAAGCCAACTATATTGGTTCGATACTCCACTTTGTTATGGAAACCTTTTATCAGGACTTGATGGAGGAGGGGGGGGCGGTTACTCAGGAGCGAATTGCTCAGAAACGGAAAGAGGTACCTGCACTGGCGGTAAGGGGATTTGCACAGGTGATGTATGAGAACCAGCACCACCAGGTTGTGCATAACGGAATGCAGAAAGTGGTGCTGGCCATAGTAGAAGAGTATGCTGCACTGATTCTGGATTATGATGAACAACAGGCGCCATTTGAAGTGCTGGCCATGGAGAAGAAAGACCAGGTTGAATTTAAATTCAGCCTTAAAGGGCAGGAGAAAAAGATTATTCTGCATGGAATTATAGACCGTATTGACCGCAGGAATGGGATTACCCGTATTGTGGACTATAAAACCGGCAGCGATAACCTGAGGTTCAGCAGCCTGGAGGATGTGTTCGATACGAATGGTAATAAACAGAATAAGGCTTTGGTGCAAACGCTTTTTTATACCTATGTTTTTGAGCAGGCCAATGGTTTGCAGGGGGTGGAACCGAACCTGTACAGCACCCGTAATATGCGAAAAGAGGGCACCTTTTTTATGGAAGGAAAAGAGAGGACCAAACTGAATGGCGAGCGGCTGGAGAGCATTAAGGCCGAGTTTCTGGATTTATTGAGGGTAAAACTTGCAGAACTTTTTGATGAAAATATTCCTTTTATACCTACAGAAAATGAGGCTGGCTTTGTTTTTTCGCCGTATTTGACTTTGTGCGGAATGTAAAATGACCATAGGATGGTGGATCAGGTTAAAGATGCCCAAGTGTAATTAAAACACTACTTTATAATTAGATTACAATACTTATATTTGCCCACAGTTAATATTTGAATATACAATGAGAGAGATTCAATTTAGAGAAGCCCTGCGTGAAGCCCTGAGCGAAGAAATGCGTAAAAATGAAAACGTATTTTTGATGGGAGAAGAAGTAGCGCAATATAACGGTGCATACAAAGTTAGTCAGGGTATGCTGGATGAGTTTGGTGACAAACGCATTATTGATACCCCTATTGCTGAGCTTGGTTTTGCTGGTATTGGTATTGGGGCTGCAATGAACGGATTAGTTCCAATCGTAGAGTTTATGACATTTAACTTCTCTTTGGTTGCTATTGATCAGATTATTAACGGTGCGGCTAAAATGCTGTCCATGAGCGGAGGCCAGTTTTCTGTGCCAATCGTATTTCGCGGACCAACAGGTAATGCCGGCCAATTGGGTGCTCAGCACTCTCAGAACTTTGAAAACTGGTATGCCAACTGCCCTGGTTTAAAGGTTGTAGTTCCTTCTACTCCTTATGAGGCTAAAGGTTTGTTAAAACAAGCTATCCTTGATCCGGATCCGGTTATCTTTATGGAATCTGAGGTGATGTATGGTGATAAAGGAGAGGTTCCTGAAGAAGAATATTACATCCCATTGGGTAAAGCTAATGTGGTTAAAGAAGGTACTGATGTAACGATCGTAACTTTTGGTAAAATGCTGACCCGTGTAGTGAATCCTGCTGTTGAAGAGCTGACTAAAGAAGGCATCAATGCAGAGGTAATTGATTTACGTACTGTACGTCCTATTGATTATGCAACGATTATTGAGTCGGTGAAAAAAACAAACCGTTTGGTGATTGTGGAAGAAGCATGGCCTTTGGCGTCTATTTCTTCTGAAATTGCTTTTAATGTTCAGAAAAATGCTTTTGATCATTTAGATGCGCCGGTATTGCGTATTACTTGTGCTGATGTTCCGCTTCCATATGCACCTACGCTGATTGCAGCAAGCTTGCCAAATGCAGAGCGTGTAGTTAAAGCTGTAAAAGAAGTATTGTACGTAGCAAAATAAGCTATTAAAGATAATCCAGAAATATAATCCCGATGGCTCGTGCCCTTCGGGATTTTTTATTTTAAAAAACAACGAAATGAGTCATCACTCGAAAATCATTGCTGCTGAATTAGCGATAGCAGAGAAACAAGTTCTTTCTACGATTGAATTGCTGGATGAAGGTGCTACAGTGCCTTTTATCTCCCGTTACCGGAAAGAAGCGACCGGAAGCCTGGATGAGGTTCAGGTAGCCGCGGTACGAGATCGGTTCCAGCAATTGCGCGACCTGGACAAAAGAAGGGAAGCTATTTTGAAAGCCCTGACCGCATTGGGAAAACTGAGCCCTGAACTGGAGGCCCGGATCAATGCTGCGGTAACGATCACAGAAATCGAGGATATTTATCTTCCTTATAAGCCCAAGCGTAAAACAAGGGCTTCTGAGGCCAGAAAAAAAGGTTTGGAGCCATTGGCATTATTGGTTCTGGAACAACGCGGTGAAGACCCGGAAGGAGAGGCTGCAAAATATCTAAACGACGAGCTGGGAGTAGCTTCTGTGGAGGAGGCTTTGGCTGGTGCGAGGGATATTATCGCAGAGATGGTCAATGAAAATACAGAGGCAAGGGCTACGATGAGAACCTATTTTCAGCAACACAGCAAATTTAAATCGGTGGTGGTGAGTGGAAAAGAAGAGGAAGGGATTAAATATAAAGATTATTTTAACTGGGATGAACCGGTTAAATCTACACCTTCTCACCGCGTTCTGGCTATGCGTCGCGGGGAGAACGAATCGGTGTTAAAACTAGAACTTGCACCGGGTGAAGAAGGGGCGATTCGTTTGCTGGAAAAGCAATTTATCAAATCGTCTAATAAAAATGCGCAACAGGTTGAACTGGCTATTCAGGATGGCTACAAGCGTCTGCTTGCGCCTTCTATGGAAAATGAACTTCGTGGTTTTTCTAAGGAAAAGGCCGATGAAGAAGCCATCCGGGTGTTTGTAGAAAATGCAAGACAGTTATTGCTGGCGGCTCCAATGGGCCAAAAGAATGTTCTGGCCATAGATCCGGGTTTCAGGACAGGTTGTAAAGTGGTTTGCCTGGATAAGCAAGGTAAATTACTGGAAAACACCACCATTTTTCCGCATACGGGTCAGAATAATGTTAAAAATGCGGCAGAGACCATTCAGAAGCTTTGCGCTAAATATGAGATTGAAGCCATCGCTATTGGCAACGGAACAGCAGGGAGAGAAACGGAGGTTTTTGTTCGTGGACTGGGACTTGGAGATGTAGCGGTAGTTATGGTGAACGAAAGTGGAGCCTCTATTTATTCTGCTTCAGAGGTAGCCAGAGAAGAGTTCCCTAGTCATGATATAACGGTTAGAGGTGCGGTATCTATTGGACGTCGTTTGATGGATCCTTTGGCAGAGCTGGTGAAAATTGATCCTAAATCAATTGGCGTAGGGCAATACCAGCATGATGTAGACCAGAATAAATTGCAGGCTTCTTTGGATGATACTGTAATGAGCTGTGTGAATGCGGTAGGCGTGGAATTGAATACGGCTTCCAAGCAGGTATTGGCTTATGTTTCCGGACTGGGCCCGCAACTGGCACAAAACATCATCAGTTACAGAAACGAGCACGGAGCCTTTAAGAACAGGGAAAGCCTGAAAAAGGTACCTCGTTTAGGCGACAAGGCATTTGAGCAGGCGGCTGGTTTCCTGCGCATCAGAAATGGAGCACATGTACTGGATGCAAGTGGAGTACACCCGGAACGCTACGAACTGATCAACAGAATGGCGGCAGATCTGGGTTGTTCTTTGGAAGATTTACTGGGCGATACCGCGCAGCAGAAAAAGATCAAACTCCAGCAATATGTGAGTGAAGAAGTGGGTTTGCCTACTTTAACTGATATTATGGCTGAACTTGCTAAGCCTGGACGTGATCCAAGGGAGCAGTTTGAGGTATTTAGTTTTACTGATGGGGTAAACGAGATTTCAGATCTGAAACCAGGGATGAAACTGCCGGGAATTGTAACAAATATTACGAATTTCGGCGCTTTTGTAGATATAGGTGTGCATCAGGATGGTTTAGTACATACCAGTCAGATGTCTGATAAATTTGTTCCGAATCCAAATGATCTGGTTAAGGTTCATCAGAAAGTTGAGGTTACAGTTGTTGAGGTGGATGTGGAACGGAAAAGGATTTCATTATCTATGAAGAAGGAACATACCGGTAAGGCAGAGAAATCTAAACCGGAGAAACATCAGCACAAACCGAAATTTAAACCGAAGCCGAGTGCGGCTGGAGGTGTTAAACCAGCGTTTAAAAAGCCGGAAGTAAGAAAGGAAAAAGCACTTCCGGAAGGTGATTTGCAAATGAAACTTGCTGCACTTAAGGATAAGTTCAAATAAGTTTTAGAAAGGCCCGTAAGGGCCTTTTTTGTTGCAAAGTATTTTATGGGAAATACAATACACTCTTTGCAGACTAACGCTTCTGTGCATCGCTGCGCTTACTTCGAAGCTCGATGTCTCCTCTGAGTAGTATTGTTTTTCTTTGGGTGCTTAATTGTCCGTGTGTCTTGTATGATAGTTAGAACAAGGATAAATTTCTGTGGCTCTTGCGGATGTCGAGAAAATAGCTTTATCTTTGCGCCAGTTCCTTATTCGACTTTTTTTAATTATAGGAATCATGACTGAACGTTTCTACATATCGCCCCTTTTGCACGCTGCCTGATCCAGGCGGACGTTATTACATTTTGCTTATTGTATAAAATGGAATGCTTTCTGGTTTTAAGCCGGACTGATCTGCGTCTGCCGAAATTTTTAAGATCTGGCCTGTGCTGAATTTATAAGGGTATATCCTCTTTCTGAGGACGAATTGAGCCAATCAACACAATTATAATTTTTGAGTAACAGTCCAATGGACAATAATGAATTGTCGTTTGATGTTTTGCAGTACAGATTGAAATCTGCAAGACGAAAGAAACGACTACAAAAAAAGGATTTCGATAAACAGCTTATCCGGATGATGAGACATAAGGATCAACTTTTGGAACAAAGACGAGATCTGCCTATGATTCCTCTGGAAAAACCCTATCAACGGGGGTGGAAGCGTTGTTTCGTACTAGGGGAAGATGTGGCAAGATCTTCTTCCTCTGCTTTTTATGAAGGGCTTTTGGCTAAAATCAATACGGTGCAATATAACCCGGAAAAGTCTTTTAAAGTAAAGAAGAGGAGAAAAGGTAAAAAAGTCAGGGTAGAAAAAAGGCAGTTCCTCATGGAGTTTTCCGAATGGTACTGGAATGATGGCCGTCTAAAGCTTACAGAGGTGGAGAGAACGCATTTTCATTTGTATGAAGTGAGCAGGGAAAATGGGAAAGAGAAAACGTTTCGATATAGGTTTAATGAGCCATGGAAGTACAGGTTGCAGGTTAAACCGTATTTGATTACGGAAGTAAAGATGGTAGATGAGGTACTGGAGCAGGAAATTAAATTTCTGAATAACCATATTGAAAAACATCATTTGTATCCCAGGATTTCGAAACTTACTGGTGGCGCCTATCACTACTGGAAATGGGCTGGTGAGGATAAAGCTTGTTATCTGGAAGCTGAAAAAGAAGCATTGCTCCAAATAAAGGAGGCAATGGAAATTAAAAAAGAAGAACAATTTTAAACGCAATGAGCATTTTAAAAACAAAAGAATTAAGTAAAATAGGCTATACGAACGATAAAGCTAGAAGTCTGGCGATCAATATGATCAGCAGATATTTTAAGCATCATAGTAAGAGCCAGATTATAGAGCTGTTAACGGCTATTTTAAACCAGCCGGAGAAATATATGGCTGAGGAAGCGACGGAGAAATTAGCGGCAACATTTATGGATGAAGTAAAGGTCTGCGATTTTCAAACACATGGGCTGTTACAGGAAAAGGGCCAGTTAAAGGTGTATGGGGGTAAGGGGATTGATGAAAGTACAAAAAGGCAGATGGAGTTGGTGATGTCTTTGCCGGTGGTGGTACAAGGCGCATTAATGCCTGATGCGCATACCGGGTATGGATTGCCAATTGGCGGGGTAGTGGCTGCGGAAAATGCCGTCATCCCTTATGCGGTTGGTGTGGATATTGGGTGTCGCATGGCTTTGTCTGTTATAGATGAAAGTGATAGTTTTTTCAAAAGATATAGTCATCATATGAAGGTCGCGCTGAAGCAGTGGACGCACTTTGGGATGGAGGGTGGCCTGGAAGTCCCGGCTGAGCATGAAGTTCTGGACAGTGCATTATTTCAGGAAACGGAACTTCTGAAGAAACTGCAGGGCAAGGCTTATCGTCAGTTGGGTACTTCGGGGGGTGGAAATCATTTCGTTGAATTTGGAGAAATAGAATTGTACGAGGGGAATTCTCTGGGGCTCCCGGCCAAAAAGTATATGGCTCTGCTCTCTCATTCAGGCAGCAGGGGGCTGGGGGCAAACCTGGCGGAATATTATACCCGGATAGCGATGAACACCTGCAAATTACCAAGGGAAGCTGCCCGTCTGGCCTGGCTGGACTTAAATACGCAGGCTGGACAAGAGTATTGGTTGAGTATGAACCTTGCGGGAGATTATGCGAAGGCCTGTCACGATGTGATCCATGCCAGTTTACTGAAATCCCTGGGTTTGCAGACCTTGGCTAAGGTGGAAAACCACCATAATTTTGCCTGGAAGGAACAAATGGAAGACGGCAGGGAAGTGATTGTACATCGAAAAGGTGCTACCCCGGCACATAAGGGTGAATTGGGTATCATTCCGGGAAGCATGACTACGGCCGCCTACCTGGTGAAAGGTAAGGGTATTGGAAATTCATTGAACTCTGCAGCGCACGGAGCGGGCAGGGCCATGAGCCGGAAAAAGGCAAAAGACAGTTCTACAGCATCCGATTTGAAGAAGGTTTTAAGCCGTGCGGGTGTGACCTTGATAGGAGGGAGCGTAGAGGAAAACCCTAAAGCCTACAAGGACATAGAGTTGGTGATGGCCGCGCAGAAAGATCTGGTGGATATAGAAGGGCGGTTTATGCCCAGGATGGTCAGAATGAACAAAGACTAATATTAGCCCCTCATTTATTGAGGGGCTTTTTCCTGATATTGCCTGCTGGCACGTTCAAGTCTGCTTTTTATCGTATTGGCCAGATTCCTCGGAGATAATACTTTCATAAAATGGCCAAAACCAAGTATTTCGCGCTCCAGTTCAAAATTGAGTACCACATCTATTCTGATGGTGATGCCTTCGTCATCTTCTTTTAAGACTTGCTGACTGGGATGAATGGGTTTTGTCAGGATATAGGGGGCATGGTACTTCTCAATTCTTAAAACAACCTTTTGGGCCCTGTCACGTTCGGACTTGGTTACGCCTATTAAGTCTTCAAAATAGCGATCGAAGTCTATGCCCTTGTATTCTATAAATGTTTCTTTGGTGAGTTCCTGAAATTCCAGGATCCGGTCTAAAGCCAAGTTGAGCAGGGTTGTTCCCTTTTTGGGTTTAACGATCAGAAACCACCTGTTCCTGTATTCTTTTAATAAATATGGAAAATAAATGCCGGATTGGGATTTTTGGGCTTTAAAGGATTTGTATTCGATTAAAAGCGGTGTCTTATGGAGAATTGCCTGATAAAGCGGATTGATGTAATGTATACCTTTGAGTTGTGTGTTGCTCTCAAATTGTATACAATTCCGGCTTTGCTGTGTGGATTTATACAGATTGTTTTCCAGTTTGGCAATCATATCGCTCATCTCATCGAAATAACTAAATCCGTTAAACTGTTTAAGGATGCCTACAATTTCCTTCATTTTGTCAATATCATTGTTGTTGATCGGAGCTTTTGTAATGCTGTAGGAGGAGTCGCTGTAGGCATAATACTTTCTGTTGTTGACGATGATGGGTGCGTTGTAGCCCAGTTTATCGCTTCGCATCAGCTGGATGTCTGCCTGTATGGTGCGCTTGCTTACGCCAGAGGTAATGCCTTCATATTCATAAAGCATGGAGGCTACTTTTTCGATGATATCTTCAAGGGTCCATTTCCGGCGCCTGTTTTGTAAACATTCGTCGATCGTTTTGTACCTGATCAGGGCTAATTTGTTAATTGACATCCCAAAAATCTTTTTTATAAAAGTATAAAAACAAAATTGCTGCGCAATAGATCTGCGTATTTAAAGTTTTTATGAAGCTTGTGAGTTTGGTTTTTAAATTTATTTATTTGATTTATAATGTTTTATGATTTTGTTTGGTGTTAATCTTTAACTGCGCAATTCCCCTGCGCTGACCTGCATGCATCTTTGTCATGTCAACAATAAGACAGGTTCTTTGAAGAAAAGCAGTACTGAAAAAGTACGATAAGATATTCCCGAAAGGGGATGGCGATTAGAAAGGATAAACATCCACAGTTGAGGGTTTCGGTATGGCCCCATAGTATTGAGCTGTTCAGCAGCAATATTCTGATGTTTAATAATGGAGATCGTCTTCGTTGTGTGTCGCGGGTTCGAATCCCGCTCCCGGTGAAACGGGGTAGATCAGGGGGTAGATCAACAACATGTGCAGGTTCGAATCCTGCTTTCCGACCAAAATAGGAAACGCAACTGGTAGCGCAGTAATGGCTTAATATCCATTGCTAAAAAGAAGGGGAACTTTTCAAATTCCCATTGCAAAAGTACTGCAAAAGGCATTCTGCTTTTCACCGGATTCCGGTGGCGGGCAAATCCGGATTCTGCTTTGAAAGTGTAGGAAATGAAATGATGCAGATACACGATAGATAAATATGAAAAAGGGCTGACGCTCTCTACGCTCTTCTGAGCTCTTTTAGTATTTATGAGGGGTATTGAATTGTTTTCAACAGGATACTTCCGCAGAAACCGGATGAATGTCTTTTAAGGTGCTGATTTAAGAGATTAACCAACAAAAAAATATAAGATATGAAAAGAATACATGTAAATACCAACTCTGCGGGCTTGGTTTATAAAAACGGAGAATTAAAAAGAACATTAACTGCAGGTGGTTACTGGTTGGGGTTTGGGGAAAAGATGGAGGTTTATGATATGTCTAAAACTTTCATTGCTTCAGTTGAATTGGATGTATTGCTGTTGAATGAAGATTTTAGAGGGTTGGTTGATGTGATAGAAGTGAAAGACAATGAACTGGTTTTGGTTTATCAGAACGGTAATTTTAAACAGGTGTTGGTTGCCGGGAAGTATGCTTTCTGGAAGGGCCTGAACAATTATTCTTTTGTAAGGGCAGATTTGTCAGATGATGAATCCACCGCGCTGATTGATAGAAATACATTGGGTAAGTCGCAGTTATCTGTGCACACAAGGTCATTTACCGTCGAAACTTATGAGAAAGGCCTGTTGATGAAAGATGGGAAGATGGAAAGGATGCTGGAGCCAGGAACTTATACCTGGTGGAAAAACAGCACCCTGATCCAGGTTCTGAAAACGGATATGCGTCAGTTGAATATGGAGATCATTGGCCAGGAGATCCTGACGAAGGATAAAGCGCAGTTGAGGATCAATTTCACAGTTCAGTACAAAGTAACAGATGTGAAAAAAGCTTTGCTGGAAAATAAGGATTTTGATAAACAATTGTATGTGCTGATCCAGCTTGCTTTAAGGGCGTTTGTTGGAAGAATGACTTTTGATGAGCTGATGGAGCATAAAGAAAAGATCTCTGAGCAGGTGCTGGCAGATTCTTCTTCGAAAGCGTCCGGCTTGGGTGTCGAATTATTGAACTGCGGAGTGAAGGATATTGTGTTGCCAGGAGATGTGAAAGAGATCATGAACCAGGTGTTGATTGCGGAAAAGAGGGCACAGGCCAATCTGATCACCAGAAGGGAAGAAACCGCTTCTGCGAGGAGTTTATTGAACACGGCTAAATTGATGGAGGATAACGCGATGCTGTATAAATTGAAAGAAATGGAATATGTAGAGAAAATCGCAGAGAAGATCAATACCATTAGTTTATCCGGAAGCGGGCAGATTGTAGATCAGTTGAAACAAATTTTTGTAAAATCATAAAGTGTAAATATGAAAGCGACGATATTGAATAAGCTGGCTTTAATAGAAGTAGAGCATGACATAAAAATCCTCTTTTCCTGTGAGTCGGGAAGCCGGGGCTGGCAGTTTCCTTCTCCTGATAGTGATTTTGATGTAAGGTTTATTTATGTGAGGCCGGTAAATTACTACCTCTCCCTATCAGATCGGACAGATCATCTGGGCTTTCCAATAAATGAGGAGCTGGATATTTATGGATGGGATTTGAGAAAGGTATTGTTTTTGACAAGAAAGTCAAATACGACGCCATTCGAATGGTTGCAGTCGCCAATTGTTTACAAAGAGCGGGATAATTTTAAAGAGGAACTCTGGGCATTATCACAGGATTTCTTTAATTGCAAGACCAATGCCCATCATTATTTAGGAATCGCATGTGGAGCACTGGAAAGCATGTTGGGGGGTGATGAAATCAGCATAAAAAAACTGTTTTATGTTTTGCGCTCCTTACTTTCTGCGAAATGGTGCCTGGATAAAGGAGAAATTGCGCCGATGACTATAGGTGCGCTGATGACTTTGCTTCCGCTTCCTCTTCAAATAGCCGTTAGGGATTTGATTCGATTTAAGGCTACAGCAGCGGAGGGTATTAAAGTTAAGATAGAAGGGGTGTTGAAGGCTTATATAGAAGAAGAATTTAGCAGGTGCAGTATAGCTGCAAATCGTTTGGAGAAAAAACAATTTGATGCCACTTTGTTGGATGAGTTCTTTATCAAAAAGATAAATGAGTATGACAATTAAAGAGATAAAAGACAAAGGATTGCTGCTTTTTGAGTGTGTTAGTGGCAGTAGGTCTTATGGTTTGGAGATGCCAGGTTCAGATACTGATCTGAAAGGGGTTTATTATTTACCCAGAGCTGAGTTCTATGGCCTAAATTATGTAGCCCAGGTTAGCAGTAAAAGCAATGACGAGGTTTACTACGAACTGGGCAGATATATTGAATTGCTTTCAAAATGCAACCCAAATATACTGGAAATGCTGTCTTCGCCTGAAGATTGTGTGCGCTATAAGCATCCGTTAATGGAAAAGTTGAATCCGGGTATGGTGTTGTCGAAATTATGCAAGGACACTTTTGCCGGCTATGCCATTACCCAAGTGCGTAAAGCGAAGGGACTAAAAAAGAAAATTGTAAATCCTATCCCTGAAAAGCGGGCTTCGGTGCTGGATTTCTGTTTTGTAATAGAGAACGGCCTTTCTGTGAAGTTGGAAGATTGGCTGAAGGAAAAAGCTTATGTGCAGGAGCGTTGCGGTTTAGTGAATATACCTCATTCCAGAGGGCTGTATGCACTCTTTTATGATCAGGAAGATGAGCTTCATTATAGCGGAGTGACCAACAGTGACCGATCCAATGATGTTTCTCTTTCTTCTGTCCCGAAAGGACAAAGCATAGCCGGTTATCTTTCCTTTAATCTGGATAGTTATTCCATCTATTGTAAAGAGTACCTGGAGTATTGGGATTGGGTAGAAAACAGAAATGAAGAGCGGTATGCAGGGACATTAGAACAGGGAAAAGACTATGATGCGAAAAATATGATGCATACTATACGTTTGCTGGAGGTTGCAGAGGAGTTGTTAAGAACCGGTGTTTTAAAAGTAAGACGCGAGAATAGAACGGAGTTGCTGGCCATCAGGTCCGGCGCTTTTAAATATGAGGAATTGCTAAAAAAGGCTGAGGATTTGGTCGGGAAGATAGAGGAGGCTTATGTTGTAAGTACACTGCCAGATGGGGTGGATAAGGCAGCATTAGAAAATGTTCTTGTAGAGATGAGAACTGAATTGTATAAATTATGAAAAGAAAACTAAATGGGAATGACCTGTTGGAGATAGGTTATCATCCTGGAAAAATATTGGGTGCAGCATTAGACTTAGTAGAAAACAGTTTTGATGAATTGCCTGCAAGAGAAGTATTGTTGCTAATGAGAGATTTGGTTAAGGAACCAGAACGTTTTATGGATCATGAGATTCTTGCGGAGCTGGCAGCGGCCATGATCGAAGAGTCGCTGATTGAGCCGGAGATTTCGCTGAAAGCGGAAAAAGGGGATTATGCGGTATATGGGTCAGCTTATATTGAGGAAGGGGCGAGAAAACAAATGGATATTGCGATGAGGCTTCCGGTGACAGTTGCCGGTGCACTGATGCCTGATGCTCACCAGGGCTATGGTTTGCCGATTGGTGGTGTTCTGGCAACGAAAAATGCGATTATTCCCTATGGTGTTGGCGTAGATATCGGGTGTCGGATGGCTTTGTCGGTATTCGATATTTCTGAAAGCCATTTTTATGCCAGTGAGGCCAACTTTAAAAGAGAATTGATTGCACATACCAAATTTGGTGCAGGGCATGGTTTCCATGGGCAATATAAAGCGGATCATCAGGTGCTGGAACGGGAAGAGTTTAAACTCACCCCATTTATTAGAAATCTGCACGACAAGGCTTATTCACAATTGGGAAGCTCTGGGGGTGGAAATCATTTTGTGGAATGGGGGATCATTGAATTTGAGAAAAGGGATGCGGTGCTGGGTATTGAAAAAGGTAAGTATCTTGCCTTACTGACACATTCTGGTTCCCGGGGGCTGGGAGCAACACTGGCGGGCTATTATACCAAACTGGCAAAATCGCTGTGTAAACTTCCGGCCGAAGCGGCCAATCTTGCCTATCTGGATCTGAATTCAGAAGCAGGACAAGAGTACTGGCTGGCGATGAACCTTGCGGGTGATTATGCTTCTGCGTGTCACGAAGTAATTCATGATAAGTTGACCAGGGCCATAGGTGCAGAAGTTCTGGCTAAGGTAGAAAATCACCATAACTTTGCCTGGAAGGAAATTTGGAATGGAGAAGAGGTGATTGTGCACCGTAAAGGAGCGACACCTGCGGGGAAGGGTGTGATGGGAATTATTCCCGGTTCAATGACGGCTCCTGGATTTTTGGTGAGGGGAAAAGGCGAAATGGCCGCAATACATTCAGCTTCCCATGGCGCAGGGCGGCAGATGAGCCGCTCAAAGGCCATCAAGAACATTTCCAGGGAAGAAATGCGGGTGATACTTAAAGCCCATGAAGTAACCCTGATCGGAGCGGGGCTGGATGAAGCTCCAATGGCCTATAAGGACATTAACCTGGTAATGGAAGCTCAGACTGCTCTTGTGGACGTGGTGGCCAGATTTACGCCTAAAATTGTGCGAATGGCTGATGATGGAAGCCGGGAAGATTAGTTGAGGCAGATTGAGCTTACAGTTCAATCTGCCTTCTGATGCTTTCTTCCAGAGAAATCAACGTTTCTGTACGCTGTATGCCGGCAACCGCCTGTATTTCTTCATTTAAAACGTGTCTTAAGTGACTCGTATCCCTACAGATGATTTTGGCAAACATACTGTAGGCACCGGTTGTGTAGTGAAGCTCCACCACTTCTTTAATTCTGCTAAGCTGTTCTACTGCATCTTTATATTGTATCCCTTTTTCCAGGTAGATACCAAGAAAGGCACATATGTCGTATCCTGCTTTCTGTGGGTCAATGATCAGATGGGAGCCTCTGATGATGCCCATTTCCTGTAGTTTTTTCATTCTGACATGTATGGTTCCTCCGGAAACAATCAAATCTTTTGCAATTTCTGTATACGGTTTTGTGGCATCCTGCATGAGTTGTTTGAGGA
>NZ_QAIL01000110.1 GCF_003061025.1 Pedobacter sp. HMWF019
TGTTTTGCCCCGGGATGCAAGCTTCCCGATAGACAGCCTTTTTCAAACTATTGAAAAAGAATTACGGTCTGGTAAAAAGGTAATTATCGCATTGCAGCTGGAGGCGGGCTGGCCTATTTTTGTCGTTCATAAACAAACTCCGAATGGAGAATTTGTTTCATACAGCAAACTTGGAAGCCATACATTAATCATTAGAAATACAAAAGAAATTGTGAAAAGGTCCAACGGTACGGAGATAATGACTTACAGCACTTCGCCTGGTTTGTAGCGAGCTTTCTTTATTGTTCTTAATCATCAAAAATAATTCAAATTATGAAAAAGATACTTTTTAGTTCGATCGTACTCCTATCCACATCTTTTATTTTTCAATTGAAGGCTCAAGCTCAAAAGATCGATAGTTGTGATTTTTTTGAAACTGTCGTAAATAACCACGATCAGCTTTTTCAATTGTCTTGCATTCCATCTGCTGTCGAAATGGTACTAAAGTACTATAAAGTCGTAGATCTCGATTTTTACGACTTACAAAATAAATGGAAAAACAAAAATGATGGTTCCTTTCGTGACTTTGACAATAAAGAATTATACGGCATCACTTTCTCTCAAAAATTTGTTTTGCCCCGGGATGCAAGCTTCCCGATAGACAGCCTTTTTCAAACTATTGAAAAAGAATTGAGGTCTAAGAAAAAAGTTATCATTTCACTTCCTGCGGACAGGGGCTGGCATATGTTTGTCATCTGCAAACAAACTCCAGACGGAGACTTTGTTTCCTATAGCAAACTTGGAAGCCATACTTTGATACTTAGAAACACAAAAGAAATCGTAAAAAAGTCTAATGGCACGGAGATTATGACTTACAGCATTCGTCCTTGATCACAATTGATCGGAATGCATCATGCTTTGCGGTCTGAATGACGATTTTGTATGGCTTCCATTAATGCATTATAGCAAATCTGTTGCTCCTGGGCAGATAACAATAAGATGATCTTATGGGTTTCATTTGACGTTCGCGCCGTGATAACGCCGCCGCCAAATGGGTTTCGATAGGATCCCACTTCCAGAATATCCCGGAGCGCAACGGATGCCGTATTTTCTGAAAGAATAGTTCCACCTCTTATTCCACTCCTAAGGTAGCGTACCTGATGATTATCCAGCTCAAACTGCACTTTTTTGTAGCCGTCTTTTAGTATGAAGTAGCCCCAAATAAACATAGCAATGGCCAATACTGGTGCTAAGAATGTTATTGTGGCCATCTTATCCCAATGTTTATAAAAACCGGATGGCAATTCCTGATATAAAATAACAAAACCACGCATGCAGAGGTAAAAACCCAAGGCAAAAAGCACTCCAAAAAACAGGTACCGCCAGAAAGCGATATAGGCCACTAATGTGCCGTCAGGTTTTCGCTCCAGGTTACCACTACGACCAGAAATACCAGGACTGATCTCTACGGGACGCTTTACCTTTTTGTTGATCAGGTAGATGATAAAAACAAGTATGGCCGTTACTGTAAAGGTGATGATGATCCGCTCAAGGGGCGGCAGACGTTCGTAAGATTCCCAAAGATTCATAGGCGTTATTTATTTTTCAGCATAATGTTTGGCCTCTTCAATCCAATTTTGTTGAGCATTTAGAGCTTTATCAGGCTTTATGCCAATGTTATCTATTGCCAAGCCATGATCGATTCTTCGACTTCTGGAAGTAGCCCAATAAAGCATGTAAGGCATACAGCTAAAATCTGCCCCTCTTATATTGGCATAATCCAGTACGCCTTTAGTGTGCTCGCCCATCAAAACTACTTTACTACTTTGTTTAGCTAAGAGAAGAAATTCTTCAGTTGTGCTTCCACAGTTTCTATTCATCAAAATAATGATTTTTTTCGGGTAAGATTTAACGCTGTCTAAAATGATGTTTTGGTCCTCAGCGAAGGATACCCTTTTCCCTTTATTTTGTTCCATTTTATGAACAACATCATTTATAAATATCTTCTGATCAGGAGGTATACCATTGGTTGTCGCTATCGCACTCCATCCTGCAATATTGTCATCGGTAGCTAACACATCGGCACCAATGAGTTTAAGTGGTTTTGTATAAAGATAGGGTGTAATTGACCGGTAAGAAAAATCTGCACCACCCCCATTATTCCTTAGATCAAGAATCAGGTTGGGCATTGTACTTAAGTTGAATTGATTTGCGCTAATTAGCGAATCTATGTTTCTGGCATTTGTCTGATTAAATGTGCCAATCTTCAAGTATAAGGTTTTTGTTGAAAGTACCTGGCTGGCAACAGTTGCACCAGAAACAAATTCTGTAGGAGCTGGCTTGCTCCCTTCTCGTCTGAATGCGCCTAAAGCATCATCTTTGATCGGTAAGGATACGTTTTCAGGGATATAGTATTTATCGTACAGGATACCTTTAAGGGAATCTTTTCCGCTTTTAAGTTCTAATATGACCTGACCAGGTACCCATTTACCTGATTTGGATGAAATAACGATACCAGCATAATCCCGAAAGGAGTTTCTATTTTTAATGACAGCGATTTTAGCAGTAGAATCTCCATTGTCATAAATCCCGGTAATTCCCTTTGAGCTTTTAAGAGCCGCCAACTCCGTTACGGATAAATTAACCCGCTCAATTCCCTGAATTCGTTTGTCTAGCCAAACCTTTTCTTTCTCTCCCGAAATTCTATTACGGCCCACTTGAATATGCCCGTCTTTAAAAAAACCTAACCACTCGTTGATCAGGGAAACACAGTAAGCAGGTTTAATTATAAATTTTGATCTTTCAAGCGCCGTCTTTGTATGTTTATAATAAGTGGCCTGTGTTTTAGTGTTTACTTTATCTTTAAACCCAGCGTAATTTTTTTCAATTTTATCTTTTACGTAACTGAATTCCAGAGTACAGTTACAGGTCTGTCCTGAAGAATAATAAGAAATTGAAAAGATGAGCATGAGAATTAGTAGCATTGATTTCATCGGTGATACGGCATATGAGTTATAATTTACGTATTTAAAGTAATCAATTAAATCCGCTTTATTTATCCTTGAAGGTAACTATTAATCAGGGAATGTGGTAAAGGCTGGGGAGTTGAAAAAATTGACGATCTTTAACCTAATGAGCTACGATGTTTTCTTCCAAAAAATAAAAACGTACACGGAACTCTCGCCTGAGGCTGAGGCCGCCTGGGCGGCTTTGCTCCGCGAAAACTCTTATCACAAGGGCGATTATTTTGTTACTGAAGGCCAGACACCTAAAAAGGTGGCCTTCATTGTTAATGGCTTAATGTATCAATACTACGCCGCCGGAAACGGCGACATGGTGGTTAAATATTTCTTCCCGGAGAACCGGATTGCCGGTTCTATGACCGCAACGCTTACACAATCGCCGAGTAATTTTACCATAAAAGCCCTGGAGGATACCCAGGTACTCGAATATAATTTCCTGGAATTTAAAAAACTGGTGAGCATTTATCCTGATATCTCCGCTTTTTATACCCGCTATATCGAGCAGCATTGGATCATCGAAAAGGAGCCTTATGAAGTATCGCTCCGGTATGAATCAGCGAAAACCAATTACGATAAGTTTCTCCGCAATTATCCGGGTTTGGTGAAAAGGTTAAAGAAACAACATATTGCTGCCTATCTGGGCATTACCCCTACGCAGCTCAGCCGGATATTTTTTGCGAATAAGTGAAGATTTTTTGGTTTTCTCAACATATGTAAATTTTTTTCGAAAAGGCTTACCTCAACTTTGTGTATCAATAAACACAAAAAAAATTAAATCATGGCAACTAAAATTTTCATCAACCTGCCTGTTAAAGATCTGGAACGGTCAAAGGCATTTTTCAACGGACTTGGCTACAGCTTCAATCCACAATTTACAGACGATAATGCGGCCTGCATGGTTATCAGCGAGCATATTTATGTGATGATGCTGGTAGAAAGCTATTTTAAAACCTTCACCAAAAAAGAGATCAGTGATGCGCACCAGGCCACTGAGGTATTGCTGGCGCTTGATGCGGAATCGCGTGAGGAAGTGCAGCAGACGATAGCAAAAGCAACTGAACTTGGGGGTTCCGTTTATGCTGAACCGCAAGACCACAGCTGGATGTACCAGCATAGCTTTGCAGACCCAGACGGACATCAATGGGAAATTGTGTATATGGATGCAGCGAATATGCCGAATTGTGGTTAAGACCGAATCTGGTTGGACTAAAAGCAAAAGGCCACTCTACCTGGAGTGGCCTTTTTTCATTTCCATTATTTGACAATCTGCTATTTTACGATGTTATACCTATTGCTTTTAAATGGCGCGGCCGGTATACCGCTGCCGATCATATATCCGTCTGATAAATTGAAGGTATTTTCATAAAAAATGCAACTATTAAAAAATCGGGAATCACTAAAATCTACGATCAGGGCGCTTTTTTAAAACCCTCCCATTTAACCACCCAGGAACCATCTTTCGGCCAACCGGGTTCAGGGTTATTTTTATCTCCATCCCAACCGGCAGTCATAAAGGCGATCGCATATAACAAGCCACCGTTTGTGGGGATGTAGGGAAATGGATTACCTCCGCCAACAAAGCCATGCTTGTCAAATCCGAATTTTTTTGAAGGGTGTAAAAGCATATCGACAGCCTGTTCCTTATGCCCAAGGCGGGCAGCAGTCATGGCCATCATTGGAAAGTCCCATCCCCAGCCGGTATCATATTTCCAAACCGCCTGGATTTTTTGATAGGTTTTTTCCATGATCTGCCGGTCTGCCCCATTACCGGGCAGCACCCCAAATATTCCGGCCATGGCGGGATGCTCAAAATTGAATTTGGTCCACATGTTATCCACACCTTCCCATTGCTCGTAAAGACTGTCTTTTACAGGTATCGGTGCTAAATTTTTAAGCACTTTTTCCCATTCTGGCTTTGGCAGCAGTTTCAGTTTCTTTTTCCATTGCTGTGCGGTTTGCAGGCCATAACGCCAGTAAGCCAATTCAAAGGCTGGGTTCTGTGTGCTTAGCCCCTCATTATTTTCCGGAACTGCTTTTATAGGCGGGCCTAAAACATATTGTTTGCGGGCCGTATCCAAAAAGGCATAGGAAGCTAAAAAATCTGCTGTTTTTTCAATGATCTTATCCCATTTTTTTAGCGTTTGCAAACCAGGATGTGCCCTATAATCAAGTTCGGCAAAAAAGATGGGATGTGGCTGTTGCCAGATCAACCATGCATGTATGTTATCCGGCCATTCCCTGCCGTCTGGCCCGGTGCATTTTGGCCATCTGGCTCCGGCATAGCCTTGCAATTCTGCCCGCTTAAGCGACGAGGCCAGGTTGTCTGAATAGACATGAAGGCTTTTATTCAATAGCGGCCACCGGTCCCACAGTGCGTAATGGGCGGCGTGCCACCAATACATTTCATAATGAAAACGGCCATACCAACTGTTGTTCACCAGGCCGGTTTCCTGTGGTGGAAAATTTCCTGCGGCGTTAATGGCCATTACATATTCAGAGAGTATGATTCGCCGTTCCAGTTCAAACCAGCGTGGATCTTTACTTTGAGACAGATCTATGGCTGCGCCGCTTTTCCAGAATGCCGGCCAGTGCTGAGCGCTTTTGGCTTTGATTTCAGCAAAGGACGGTAAGTTATAGCCCGTTTTATCCGGGGAAAAAGCAAAGACATATTCTATGCTCCTGTCTTTTTTACCGGGATAAAATGAATATCTGTGCGCGCTTTGTTTTTTCATGCTTCCACTCCCCGACCACTTACAGGCGACCTGATAAGTAGTGCTATCCAGGTGCCGGTCAAAGATGACCGAGTTGATGTTTTTTAACCGGATGCTGGTTTGATGCAACAGGGGCTTTTTATAATCTGAACCATTACTGAAATAGTCTAAACTTGCATAAGGAAAGTCCAGAAAGACCCCTAACCTGCCTTTGGGTATTAAATCAGATTCTATTTTGAAACTTAAAATATCCTTTGCCGGATCACAGATGGTGGTTACCTTCACTTTTTGTCCTTCTACCGTGAAATTGCTCTCCGCGATACCGGTCCATAGATCCAGATATTGAACCGGATGTTGCAGGTCATCTGGCTGCGCCGTACTTCCATCCTCTTTTTTTAAGATCAGCCCGATCCTTCCCAGGTTAAACCGGTGTGGGTTGCTGGAGAGCCATTGGGTCAGTTCAGCCTGATGGGGATCTGGCAGGTCATATCCCACCATCCGGCCATGGGTGTTGACAAATGTTTGTTTGAAGTCTGAGGGCTTCATGCCTTTTGGCGGTGGCGTACTGTGCCAGCTCCACTGTGACATCGTGGTGAATTGGTCATTAAAGGTTTGCATACCGGTGATGTCAAACCCGTAGGCAAAATTACCATTCCCAACCTGCGTTGGGCCAGCTTCACTAACATCGGTAAGCCGGAGGTTGTGGCGCTGGACCAGTTTCTTACGGTCAATGGTGCCGGGTTTCTGTTCCTGTCCGAAGGCTTGAATAAGCAGAAAGCCTAGAAATATAGTACCCAAGAAAAACTTTATTCTCATATAAATTACTTTTAGAATGCATTAATATCCTTTGTTTTGCACGATCGAACCCTGGCTTTTGTCTACTTCAGCGCGTGGGAACGGCATTAAATATTGCATGGCCAGGAACTTACGTTCAATCACCTTACTCATCGTATACGTTTTTGAACCATCAGACGCTTTCTGAATGTTCATGCCCCATAGGGGTTGATTCTCTGTTGCTTCTGCAATTTTCCAGCGGCGAATGTCGAAAAACCGGTGTTCCTCAAAAGCCAGTTCAATGCGGCGCTCATTTTGGATCCTCGCGCGGAGTTTCTCACCGGTGTCATTTACTGCCGGCATATGAACACTGGCTCGGCTCCGCACTACATTTAAATATTGTTTTGCGGTGGCCTCATCTCCCAATTCAAATTTAGCTTCGGCATAATTTAACAAAATCTCAGCGTATCTGAAGAATATCCAGGGATTTGTTGGCTTAACGGTTGAACCGGATGGCGGAATGTTTTCCATCAGGAACTTTTTATAATAATAAGAGGTTAAGGATGCATTGAATCCGGAATTGGTTTCGGGCGAATCTTTTCCGCCATGAAAGGACTCGGTAACACGTCCTGCCCACAGGCTGCCGTCATGAAGAATAGACGCGTCGAACCGGGGATCGCGCCCGGCATATGGATGGGTAGCATCATAGCCTGAGGAAGGGTTTAAGACTAGGCTGCCGTCGGCTTGCTGGGTATAAGGCTGAAGACCTGTGGCAGCCATTTCATAGGCATTTACCAGGTTTTGACTTGGGTTTTGAGAACCCCAGCCGTCAGAACCATTTCTGCCCTGTTCCAGGTTAAAATTAGTGTTGTTGGCCTGAGAAAAATAGCGCGCAAAAATAATTTCTTTGTTATCTGTAGTAAAAGTACTTTGATAGTCTGGATTGAGCTGATAACCGGAATTGAGCAAGGCCAAAGCTGCTTCGGCTGCCGCCTGCCACTTTGTATTGTCATGCGAAGGGTTGTTTTGTAAGCTGGCGGCATAGAGGAGCACCCTTGATTTTAGCGCCTTGCAGGCGTTTGCCGATGCCTCACCTTTGGTGCCGTCCGGCTGATCTGCCGGCAATGTCTGAGCGGCATTATCGAGTTCTGCTACAATAAACTTCACACAGTCCTCATAGGATGACATCTGTACCTTAAAATTATCGTGCAAGTCAAAAACATTCTGAATAAGCGGTACGCTTCCGTATCGCCAAACCAGGTTAGCATATAAGTAGGCTCTTAAAAAACGCATTTCGCTCTTTACGCCATTTTTAAACGCAGCTTCGCCCGGTGCTCCGTCAATTTTTGAAAAGAAAATATTGATGTTACGGATATTGGTGTAAGCAAAATTAAAATAATTGATCTTTGCAGATAGGCCACTCACATTATCGGCGGTCAGTTCTCCCCGCTGAACGACCTGGAAATTGCCATATCCGTGAATATTGAAGCCCTCGTCGCATGCCGCTGCCAGCAAATCTTGCTGAAAGCCGTGTTGCAGCACGTTGTAAGTAGAATTAACATATAATCGAATCAGGTTCGTATCGCTCCAGGTATCTGCTTCGGAGAGCTTATCCAAGGGCTTCAATTCCAACTTATTGCAGGATGCATTTAACATCAGAAGTAAGAATAAATAATATATCTTTTTCATGTCTTTAATTTAAAAAGTAACATTTACACCAAAATTGAGCACCCTTTGAGGTGGGTAATACCAGTAATCAGATGTTTCGGGATCAAATCCTAACTTTTTCATATGGTCGTAGATAATCAGCAGGTTACTGCCACTGGCAAAGATTCTGGCTTTTTTCATTTTGATTTTGTTGACCAGTGCTTGTGGCAGGTTGTATCCTAGTTCAACATTTCTGAGTTTTAGAAACCCGGCATCTAATAACCATTGTGTAGAATTGTTCGTGTTGTTATTGAACAGGTCATAAGAGGCCCGTGGCATGGTTGCATTTGTATTTTGAGGCGTCCAGCGGTCATCAGCTCGCCATTGTAAAAAATTACCGAGTGCGTAACTCATCACAGGGAAATATCCCCCGAAATATTGCTTTGCATTTGCCTGCCCCTGTAATAGGAAGGAAAGATCGAACGACTTATAGCTAAAGTTTGCGCTAAATCCGAAGGTGATTTCCGGGACATTGGTTTGATTGATGCGTATCTGATCCCGGGAGTCAATCTTGCCATCGTTATTGACATCTTCATATTTGATGTCTCCTGGCCTGGCATTTAGATAATGGGGATAGGCATCAACTGCTGCCTGATCCTTAAAAATCCCGATGGCATTGTAGTATAGGCCGGCACCAATTGGTCTGCCGGTGGCCAGCTGATAGGCTTCTGCGGCGGGCTGTTCGTCGCTAAATATGACCTTATTTCTGGCAAAGGCGATATTTCCGGAAAGATTGTATTTGAAATCGTGGTCGTTATTGGTGTGGGAGAGCACCAGTTCAAAGCCTTTGTTGTCTACAATACCTACGTTTTCATCGGGAAGGATAAGGCCTGTATACCCGGGTATAACCGCAGAGCGCTTTGTTAAAATATCGGATCTTCTGGTTTTGAAAACGTCGAATGTGATGCCTAATTTACCTTTCCAGAAGGATGCATCCAGGCCAATATTGGCGGTTTTGGCTTTCTCCCAGGTAATGTTCGGATTAGGCACCCCGGTTTGAACAAGTCCGGTCACGTCATTATTTCCAATAACATAGTTACTGCCGTATCCATAGGTTTGCAGGTATTGGAAAGAATTGACCAGGTCATTACCCATAACGCCATAGGAGGCACGTATCTTAAGGTCGTCTATAAAAGTCATTTTCTTCATAAATTCCTCTTCCGATATTCTCCAGCCGACCGATCCGCCCGGAAAATTTCCCCAGCGTTTATCGGCACGGAAATTTGGGGAGCCATCCCGACGGAAAGTAAATTCTGCCAGGTATTTTCCGGCATAGTCATAGGTGAAGCGGCTGAAATAATTTTGCCTGGCCGTATGCGACTCTGAGCCGTCATTGCCCTGCTTGCTCTTATCACTGCTCCCGGCAAAAATTTCCGGTAAGGAGGTGGAAGCAAAATCGCTTCGGTAAGCGGCAATAAAATTACTTCTGGTATCCTGCTGCTCGAATCCGGCCATAGCGGTAAGGTTATGGTTGCCGATCTTTTTTGCATAATTAAGACGCGCGGTGGCGTAGAGCAGTGATCCAAAAGTTGCACGGTCCAGCAGGTCTGGCTTGTCTGCCCCGAATCCGGAACGTGCTTTTGTATACGCACCTTTATCGTCTTTGTAATAGACGTAGGTGGGTAATTGCCAGGTTTTATAGGAGGTGAAATTGGGGTCGTAACTTATCGTGCCATTCGCCGACAATCCCTTAACCCAGGGCAGGTCCCACTGAGCGGTCAATGAAGTTTGCAGGGTGGTTATTTTATTGCTCTGATAGCCATTGCCGTCGCTCACGAAATTGAGTATATTGTCGTTTGCGCGGTTTGGGGTAATATAATCTGTACCCGGCCAGTAGGGAACCCAATTGGGCTGATAAAGATAGATATGGCTGTTTATTTCATTAAAACTGCGCCATGGGGAATGGTTGTTATCAAACCTTGCTGCGATATTCATTCCGATTTTAAAATTGTCGGTTACTTTGACATCTATATTGGATCGCAGGTTATACTGTTGGTATTTCGTCGTTCCGGTTTTGTATTGTCCGTCCTGGCTCGCCTCTCCAACGGATATGCGGTAGGTGGTCCCGTTTGTTCCTCCGGCAACGGAGATATCGGTTCTGTGTTGGGGAGTGAAGTCTTTGGTTATAAACTTATACCAGTCAAAGTTCCGGTGGTCGTCGTCGGCATTGTTTTTGAATTTTTGCAGATCATCAGGCGTATATCTTGCCGGCCGGCCTTCACCTTGCTCAATTTCGTTATAAACATTAAAGAAAGTATAGGAGTCGGCCATTATGGGGTTACGTGTTGGTCCGGAAAAGCCTTGATTATAAGACAAATTGATTTCTGGAGCGGTATTTAAACTGCCGCGTTTGGTGGTCACGAGTATCACTCCGTTTGCTGCCCGAGCACCATAAATGGCAGCCGAAGCGTCTTTTAGGACCGTGATGCTTTCAATATCGTTTGGATTGATCTGGCCTAAGCCGCTTCGTTCTACTCCGTCTATGATCACTAAGGCACTCGAATTTCCGGTGGTACTCCGCCCTCGGATGCTAATGCTGGGGTCGTCCTGACCGGGGGCTCCTGTACGGTTGTTGATAATGACGCCGGGCAGGCGTCCCGCCAGCGAATTGGCTACGTTTATAGAGGGGCTCTTTACAATTTCGGCGCCTTTAACAACGGCAACCGATCCGGTCAGTGTTGCTTTTTTTTGTGTGCCATAACCTACAACCACGACTTCATTGAGGCTTCCGGGGCTGGCGATAAGCACTATATTGATCACGCGGCTGGCACCAACAGTGACTTCTTTGGTCTGATAGCCGATGAAAGAAAAAACCAGCGTTGCTGCTTCATCCGGCACCTGCAGAGTATAGTTTCCTTCTGCATTGGTAGAAACGGCCAGGTTAGTGCCTTTTACTTTTACAGTTACACCAAGTAGGCGTTGTCCTTTTTCGTCAGTAACATTACCTCTGATTTCTGTTAAAAAATTAACCGGTTTAATGGTTGCCGGATAGTTGGCGGCAGGTGTATTGGGAGCGGCTGTGACCACCCCGAACAGGGTTCCACCCGAAAGCAAGACCATTGTGGCACCTCGGGTGCATTTGCGTAAAAATTTTTTGTCCATACTTTAAGAATTTGGTTGGTTGATATTCAGTTCTGGTTAATTTGGTTTACGCCGTTACAGCGCACTTCAGAATTCAAAAGTATAGTACAGGAGTGTTGTGGCATTTATACGAAAGTGGCGATTATTTGACCTTTTTGATATTTAAACTATATTATCAATACTTATGATTAATTTGTATTTAATAACTGAATACAATTGATCTTCATCTGGTTAACAATGATAAATTACCGAAAATATTTAAATGTGAATGACCAGGACAAAAAGTGGAATTTTTGCATTAATACCATTGGGTCGGCTTCTGTGAGCCCGAACAAGGATTATCCAAATAACCGCGCGCATCCGGTGGATCATTTACTAACATGGGATAAAGGCCGTATATTGAATGGCTACTACATTGTCTTTATTAGTCGCGGGGAAGGTGTACTGGAAACTGCCCGAACCGAATCTGCTACAATAAAAGCAGGCACCTGTTTTTTCTTATTTCCTGGTGTCTGGCATCGTTACAAACCTAACGCCCGGAGCGGCTGGGAGGAATATTGGGTTGGGTTTAATGGAAATTTTCCTGCAGGTTTAGTCAACAGCGGGATCCTTAACCCCGACAATCCTTTTGTTGAAGTTGGGCTCAATGAGGATTTGCTGTCCTTGTTTCATCTGCTCATTAAAACGGTGTCTTCAGTGGAACCTGGCTATCAGCAAATCGCTACCGGTATTACCTTGCAGATGCTGGGTATTATTCATGCCGCATCAAAATATCGTTCATTGTCTATTACAAGCGAATCCAGACTTATGTCAAAGGCCAAATTTATGTTACAGGAAAACATTGACCGACCGGTAAACATGGAGGAATTTGTAAAAGAACTTCCTATGGGTTATTCAAAATTTCGAAAATTATTTAAAAATGAGTGTGGAATATCGCCAAATCAATATCTTCTCAATCTTCGTTTAGACAAAGCAAAAGAAATGATGATCACTACAAATTTGTCGGTCAACGAGATTGCCGATCAGACGGGTTTTGATTCTATATTTTACTTTTCAAGGGTTTTCAAAAAGAAAATGGGCTTATCACCGAGAAACTTTCGGGAAAACCAATCCTCTGTTTCGGGTGCAAATTAAGATTTTAAGTCCGCTGTGGGGGTATGAAAATTTACCGATTCATTTATTTCTCGATCGGGTAAAGGATGCTGGATATGATGGTTTGGATACCTGGATCCCCGAAAATTACGATGATAAAAAAAAGTTATTTGATTATGTGCAGCATTATGGAATGACGCTTGTTGTCCATCAATACCGGGCGCAAGGTAGCACGTTCAAGGCGTTCAAAGCCTCTTTTTTGAAAAATCTTCATGAATGTGCTGAACCAGATCCTGTGCTTATCAATTCGCATACTGGTCGTGACTGGTTTAGCCTGAAGCAACAACTCGAGTTGATCGACGTCGCGCAGGATTTCTCGGAAAAAACCGGCATAACGGTGGTGCATGAAACTCATCGCGGACGATTGGGTTTTGCCCCGCAGCTTGCAAATGAGCTCTTCGAAAGGCGTGAAGATTATAAGATCACGGCAGACCTTTCCCACTGGACTTGTGTAACAGAAAGTATGCTTGAAAACTTTGAACAAATTGTTGAACAGGCAATTCGGCGCACCAGACATGTCCATGCGCGGATTGGCCATGAAAACGGCCCGCAGGTACCTGATCCAAGAGCTCCGGAATGGTCTTATGCTCTGGATATTTTTCTTGGTTGGTGGGACAGAATTGTGGCGCTAAACCTGCAGCTTGGACATGCTCAGTTGACTTTCACTACGGAGTTCGGTCCGCCGCCTTATATGCCGACCATTCCATTCGTTAACACCCCTGTAGCGGACCAGTTTGAAATTAATTGTTACATCAAAAACTTGTTAAAAGATAGGTATGCGTTCCTGCCAGACCAGGTTTGATCAGGCTGGTTTAATCTTTTTATCAAAAAACACCAATAAATGTCGGTTTTGGTAAAGTGCAGAAAGACTGCTATTATTTAGGTTTGCTAAAACTAACATTACAACTAGCAAATGAATACACATATCAGCAAGGAACAGATTAATTTTTATCAAACCAATGGATTTATTGTGATCGATGATTTTCTCACATCAGAGGAATTGGAGATTTGGAAGGAGGCGGTAACCGAAGCTATGGCGGAACGCAAGGGTCAAAAAATGCCTGGGAAGGATATTGGTATTGCGGAAAGTGACGGCATAAACAATGATGCTGAATACCATAGTAAGGTATTTGATCAAATGATCAATCTCTGGCAAACCAATCAAAAGGTAAAAAGCATTATGCTGGATGAAAGAATTGGCCGTATGGCTGCAACCTTGGCTCAGGTGGGGGGAATAAGGATCTGGCACGACCAAGCCTTGTTTAAAAGACCTTGGGCCAATCCTACTTCATGGCATCTGGATACGCCTTTCTGGTCATTTACCGACAGAAATGCGCTTTCCATCTGGGTTGCGCTTGACGATGCAACGCTTGAAAACGGGTGCCTCTTTTTTATACCTGGATCGCATTTGGAAACTGGCTTTGAAAACCCAGGCATTGGAAAAAATATGGACGCGGTATTTAATATTTATCCGTCAATGGGTCTGCGTTCTGCAGTAGCGGCCCCAATGAAAGCAGGAAGTTGTTCGTTTCATAATGGTTTAACGATACATGGTGCTCATGCCAATATGACGCCTGCATCACGCCGTGCAATGACCTGCGCCTACATGCCCGATGGTAACATTTATAATGGCACGGAAAACATTTTGCCTCAGCAATACTTGAAAGATATTAGGTTGGGTGATGCTTTAGATAGCGATGAACAAAACCCTTTGATTTATACGCAGTAGTTTTTTTAAGCCAGGCAAGGAGTTTGGTCACTATCGGAGAATAGGGTGGCCTTTGTATTAAAATTATCTTGAAAACTTATATATTTAGGCCTAATTAACCAGGGTCAGGATAAAAGTGGAACTATGCTCACTCGAATTATAAACCAAGTTTTGTGTGGCCACCATAATTAGAATGCAAAGTCAACTTAGAAAGAAATTATTTTCTGCAGGTATTTTGACGGCCTGCATCATATGCTTCACCCTTTTGCAGGGGTATTGGGCTTTATGGCCATACAGTGACGGGATATCATCGAGTTGTATGGAATGCAGCTTTTTTGGAGATTTGTTTTCTGCTTCAGCACTGCCTCTTGTGGCAACAGGACTTCTGCATTTAATTTATTGGCGGTTAAAACCCAGGCTTATCTTGAAGACTATTTTTTGTGTGGTTACACTGATGCTTTGCTGGTACGCCATTGATACTACCATTTTTGATGAAAGAGAGGCTTCCTGGAGTACTTACGATTCTATTTGGTACGTTGGAATACTAGTCTGTATTTTACAGACTAGTATTTTTGGGCTCCTTTTCGGTGTAGTTTATTATTTTTTAGGTAGGCGACTTAATTAACTGCGTAAAAGATGTAGTTATACAGTTTATAAACGACTGCACAAATAATTAAACCTGCGAAAGGCAATATTAAAT
>NZ_QAIL01000111.1 GCF_003061025.1 Pedobacter sp. HMWF019
CAATTCTTCAATAAAATTTGTAATGAGTTCATTCCGATGTGACATATATAAAGCATAATTCTTCAGCTCCATATTATTAAACTCTAATTTATTATTCAGGGCTTGTTGCTTAATTTCTGCAAGTTCTGTATTCTTCCTTTGTCTACTCCGCAACTTATTATACAGTAAAAATCCAATTATGACCAACAATACTATAATAATGGCCAATGTATTCCGCTGATAAGACTTCATGCTTTTCTCCAGGGAAAGGGCTTTGATCTGCCGCTCCTTATCCTGGGCCTCCCGCTTCATCGTCATAGAAAGCAGAGCATTTACTTTGTTCTTGGATAGAAATTCTTCTCTTATAGCATTATACTTTTGGATATTTTCATAAGCTTTTTGGTAGTCACCAGTTAATTGGTAGAGCAGTGAGGAAACCTTATAATTATCGAGCAGGTTTTCCTTTTTAGAATTGGAACTGGATTGGCTGATATAAAACAGCGCTTTATCCAGTGATTCCTTTGCTTCCGTATAACGACCAAGTTTTACCAACGAAAAAGCCATCTGGTTATGAACTTCTGCAAGAGAAAGCACCTGTCCTGTTGAATATTCGAGCGATTTATGAAAGTAAAGAATGGCCTGTTTATAGTCATCTTCATTATTACTGCTGATACCTAAATTATTATAAGCCGCGCTGATCAGTACTTTTTTATGAAGACGTTCTGCCTCTGTCAAAACCTGCTTAAAGTAAACTGCTGCCTTCTTAAATTCATTTTTTAACTGATAACTCAACCCAATTCCATTCAGGGAAACCGAAGCTTTATTTTCATTATGCGTTTTCTTGTACAGCTCATAGGCCATGGTATGGTACTTCAGTGAAAGCTCTGCATTTTCCACATCGTAATAGATCCAGCCTAACAAAGTGTAATTGGCACCGATCTGCTCCTGAGTTCCTTTGACTTTATAGATTTCCAGCGCCTTAAAGGCATATTCAAGTGCCAGATCATAAATATCATTGTACAAATAACCTTCGGCGAGGATCACCATAGCATCTGCTTCCTGCTCCTTAAGTTTATTCTCATAGGCAAGCAGGTAGGCTTGATAGGCATAAGCGATGGCCTGATTGGTAGAGTCCTGGTTCAAATGTTTTGCTTTCTGATTCAATAACGCAATTTTCTGCTTCACTGGATCCCTTTCAGATTGACCAAAGCAAGGGATACAAATTAAAAATAAAGCAGCAAGAACAGCAGTCCTGAACACCGCAGCCATCCCAATTTTATTCAGCATATCTGGTTATTTTCCGATCGTCTTTGTTAGCAGTAGACATCTTTGTTAAAGATAGAATCTTTAAGGGCAAATTACAGGGAAAAATTTACTTTGCCTGTCCCCATATCATATACAGCGCCGACAATAAGGATTTTCCCCTCCTGCTCCATTTCATTCAGGATCGGGCTGTGTTCTCTGATGTTGTGTACACTGAGTTTTACATTCTCTTCGCAGACGCGATGCATATATTTCATATTTGCGGATGTCTTTTCCCCTGCAAAATCACTGCTAGATAGTACAGCAGGACGTATTTTTGCAAGCAATGGAGTGATATTCCCCAATTTGACATCATCAATAGCGGATTTAATCGCACCACAATGTTCATGTCCCAGAACAAGGATGACCTTGGAACCTGAAACTTTGCAAGCGTATTCCAAACTGCCCAGAATATCTTCGTTTACAATATTACCAGCAACCCTGGCTACAAAAATATCACCAATGCCCCGATGAAAAACATCCTCTACCGGAACCCTGGAATCCAGACAGGACAGCACAACGGCAAGTGGATACTGACCCAAAGAGGCCTGACGAATTCTTTCAGAATTGTTTCTCACAGTTAAGGCTCCTTCTACAAATTCCCTGTTTCCCTCTTTTAAAATAGCAAGGACAGTATCAGGCGCAAGAGCAGCCTGTTGTTCTGAGGTGAGTACCTTTCCGGCAATCACCTCCTTTCGGGCAATACTCATCTCATCTTCTGCCACATCTTGTAGAGTTCCTACCTTATTTTTGCCCTTTAAGACAAATAAAACAACCATTACAATTAGGGAGAGGACGAGTAAGGTATCTAAAATGCTCATTAATGCAGAAGTTTAAATTTGCAACACAATTGTAGCTATTTAGAGTTAAAAATCTGTACAGAATTTTTTTTATTCTGCAGGTAACACCAGCTTTTTTACTCTAACTATTAAATACCAGTAATGTAAAATTTTAAAAAGCTCCAGCCTCCAGGAATTCAATAACCTCGCCGTTAGGACTAAACACCAAGGAATTACGAACTGTAATGACGGGGTTTCCCAAATGCAGTACCATAGGTTCATGACAGGGTTTCGCTCCTGCTGCAATAGCTCTTTCAAAAGCAATTTTGGGATCTTCAACACTTAGGCAAATGTGCAATAATGCAGTTTGTACAAACTCCTCATCCTGTCGCTTTTTTCTCCCTTGCGCAGGAATATCTGCCTGACTATCATAGATCTCTATAAAGCTATTTCCATCTGCCGATTTTAACATTGCTGCTCTTTTCAGATTAAATTCTGGCAAAGACCAGCTGTGGCTTAAAGAAAAGCCCAGCGCCTGTTCGTAGAAATCAACTATAGCATCAAAATTTTCTGCCCGTATGGCAATATGGTGAATCCCGTAGATCTTGCCTTTCTGTTTTTCCATCTTTATTGTAAATTATTATATTCAAATTTACAACAGCAAAGCTTCGGTTCTGCCAACTTACAAAATTGTAAGCCCATGAGAAAAATAAGCTCCACTAATTTCAGAAATGAACAAATCCTACATGAACTATGCGATGCAGCTTTTACACTTTCCGTACTGGGAGGCCGCTGGAAACTGACGATACTGGTTAAATTACTGGAAGGTTCGAAACGCTTTTCTGATCTCAAAGCCACTATTCCTGCCATCACAGAACGTGTACTGGCCCTACAATTAAAGTCCCTGGAGAAAAACGGCCTGATTGAAAAATTTATTGATTCCGATAAGCTCCCTTTTTATACAACGACCAATCTTGCCCAGTCTTTGGAGCCAGTGATTTATTCACTTTCCTCCTGGGGAAAGATGAACAGACCCAATCCACCTTCTAGTGAATTGTAGCCTACTATGAACTCCGTTATATCTACTTGAGGTCTGGGTGGGGTCTTGTTGGGATAAGGATACCCTTATTCCAACAAGACCCCACCCAGATATGCGCCAGATACGATTCATCCCAGTAAAAGGTATAGCATAACATCACTTTCTCACCTTGAGCCATGCCTGGTCAAGCCCTCCTCTGCAATTTGCCAAGAAAAATTCTCGTACACTGCAGAAAGACCTCAGAGATCTGCGGGCTCCTTCAACCCGCCTGATATCGTTAGTGTTGAAGCAGTTGTACAGAATTTTCCACAAAATTCACTTCTTTCTATTCTGCGATACATCTTATGAAATCCGAAGTAAAACATTACCCGTTTAAATACATACTTTTTATCAATAACTCCTGATCAGGATTGATAATCGTACAATGATAATTGATCGCATCTTTATTGCAATAACCAATGATAACCTGTTCGGGTTCAAGATCTATATCAGGCAACTGATCCAGAATACTGTAAATCTTTTCAAATTCAGTCTTTACATTCTGGTTACCTGGAAGAATGATCCGGATCTCTCCTCTACCTTCAAATAGTTTAACCAATGTCCACCCTGAACCCTTTAGATGTCTTTTAAGGTTCTGAAAAAGTTGTTCCTTATATTCGTGCATATCCGCCTAAATTACTACATAATCAAAAATAACGCAATTGTATTTGAAAAAGTTCTGAACCTTTCGGCTAAAGATCATATTTTTTTCGCAAAACCGTACTGATAGCAGTGGCATCTTCAATAATGGACTGAGGATAGCCCATAGAAGATAAAATTGCCAACCCGTTTTTATTTTTCAGTATCCCTGGTTTGATCTTATAATCAAATACCAGCCGCGTTTCAGACACCAATTCTTCAAATGAATATACCGCATATTCCTTACCCAGAAGCTCTGCCAGTTCCAGATCATGCGTAGAAACAAAGGTAAAATTCTTATGGGCTGTAAGATAAGACAGAATGGCTTTTGCAGCAGCAACGCGCTCAATCGTATTGGTGCCTCTAAAGATCTCATCAATCAGAATCAGACTGCTCTCCCTTTGCCCCATAGTTTTGTTCACGATATCCAGAATCGACAAGGCCTCAGCCTGAAAATAACTTTTATGTTCTTCCAGATCATCACTCATCCGGATGCTGGTAAACAGGTTCATAAAAGGCGCCGAATAACAATTGGAACAGGAAGTATATAAAGTCTGCGACAGGAGCGCATTGATGACCAATGACCGGATAAACGTTGTTTTTCCTGACATATTGGACCCCGTGATCAATACTCCCTGTTCCGCCTTCACCTCAATAGAATTGGCAACACAATTTTCCACCAGTGGATGGTACAGATCAGTCACCTTAAGTTCTTCTTTTAGCCCACTGAAATCAGGTTTGCAATAATAAGGCAGGCCTGTTCTTAAAGACAGCACCGAAATAGCCATATCTGTTTGACCTATAAAATTGAACAATATTTCTATGTTGTCCCTTTGCTGATTGATCCGGTTCACCGATTTGAGGAACATCGCCGGTTCTACCAATAAAAAGGTCTTGATCAGTTCAAGTGCGCTGGCACTGAGATCCGTTGGATCTCCGCTTGTTTTATCCTGAAAATTGACCATGCTCAGGGAACGCTGAAGCGGTGCAAGTTCCTCCAAGCTTGCCCTTGCGGGCTGAGCATCCTCCGGATGTACCACCAGTTTCAGTATACGCTCGGTAGCCTTCATCAGCTTATACAATTGCGGCAGCGAATGAACATAGCTTGATATCTTCTTTTTATTGCCATAATGCAGGTAGAAATTAAACAGCGTCAGGCCCAGGCTCAGCAGAAAAAACATCTGGTTCTTTAAAACAACGGTCAATACAACCGAAACAATCCATAGCATCGCAGCAAAGCGGATGTACAGACTGATCCATCCGCTGTACAAGGCCTGATAACTTGTGGTGAACAACTCATGTATATAATAAGCATTCTTACTGCCCAGTGCAGACAATTCAATTTCTGTACTGATCCTGAGGTGTTCATCTGTAGCAAATTGCTCTGCAAGAAGGTCAAGTTGTTTCAAAGCTTCAGGATCTTTCTTCCCAGATCTTAATTTCTGATACAGATACTGTTGTCCCGGCTTACTGTTGGTCCTGTCAATATAAGCAAACAGGTTCTCGAGATCTATATCTGCAGCAATGGCATCAGATAAATGAACTCCACTTTCCTGTGCAAAGTATGCGCAGTAAGCTTTGAGCTGTTTGAAATCTATAGGATGTTCTGAGGGTTGAGACCATTTGGTGATTACTTCTTCTGCCCGTTTTCGCATTTCCTGCTGACGCTTAAATCTTAAAAAAAAGAAAAGAAAGGTAAGTGCAATAGGAATACCAAGCAGGTAGATCATCTTGAAAAGGATTTAATTTCTGCCAAATCTATACAATTTAGAGATCCGAAAAAGAAATTAATGCTATGAACTTACAGTCACGGGTAAAAAAGAAAAGGAGATAAACCTTTCGATTTACCCCCTTAAATTAACGCTCTCGAAAGCAAATATAATCATTGCTTCAATATTCAACAATTATTATTGTCATCTAAATCTAAAGATTTCAGCAGGATACCAATTACCGCCTCATTAATTCTTTCAATTTGATGATCCTGTCTTCATTTTTGCTAAGATCATTTCTGATCCCATTTAGTATGTTTAAGAGCACATCATCATTTGCAATTTCAGTAAGTGACTTGAAAATGCCTAATATCTTGACTCTCTCTTTATCAAAAAGACGGCTCACACCTAATGTGTACTGCAACCTGGTATTGTTTTTAAGAGTATTTTTCAGCTCCATATCAAAGTTTACTGTCATGGTTCCGGAGGTGAGGATATAGACGATGTCAACAATTCCTACCGGCATAGAACTTAAAACATAAGATTCATACCTGACACGGCTGTGCGTTGAGCTCATAAAATGTGCTTCCAAATCATCGTATTCTTTCAACACACTTGCAGACCTCTCCAGTTCACTTGAAAGCTCATTGTAATACTCTTCGTAATTCATAATTATTTTTTCTGACCTTAAAGGTACTCAATATTATCGGTTGTAAGGCTAAATGTCTTAATACCCTCTCTGGGAGTAGCCTGTAGCTAAGATCCTGGAAACATTAGTTCATTTTAATTGTTATATCACTAAAAAACAAAGAAGATGAAAACTCCAGAAGATAACGTACCATTGGACGACTCCCTGAATTCAGAAGCAGATGATCAGCAGAGTCAAAAAGACATTCACTCCAATGGTTTTGACGAAGAATATGATCAGGCTGCCGGTGAGCAGCCCGATACAGAATTATTAAAGCAAGCATTTAATGCAGCTGAAAGTTCTTTTACTTTGGATGCAGAAGATAACATTGCACCCAAAGCAAAAGAAGAGGGTACTGATTCTTAAGCAGACCTTTTTAACTCAGAGCCTGCTTCAATTGAATTGAAAAATTCGAATTCCCGTTACGTTCATCGAACTGTGCGGCATTTCTTTGTGCTTGTTTATAATAGAAATCGTAGAGATCTTTTACTTTATAGATAGCAGCAGAAGTATACAAAGGATGTTCATGCGGCAATTCAAGTGTAACTTCTTTTTCCTGGTCTTCCAGTTTTAGTGCCTCAGCCATATATTGTGAAAAGAAAAACTCCCGGCTGGTTCTGCATTCCATAGCCCATGGAAGATATTTTTCTATATATTCCCAACCTTTTTCTTTATGGTTATGGAACAAGAAAACAATCAGCAATCCAATAGACACAATTAAAGTAGAGTCTTCTTCCCGTTCATGCAGTTCTTCTTCGGCACGGACAAACAATTCCTCAGCTTTTTCGTTTTCATTGTTTTTAACTGCAAGGTAACACAACTGGCATAAGGTAATCACAGGAACATGCGCACAGGTGTATTGTTTTTGCAGTAATGGCTGCGCTTTGTGATAAGCAGCTGTAAAATCGCCTTTATTGACCAGAAAAGCAACTTCTGTATCCATTTCACATGCCCTGCAATCACTTAGCTCATCAATAGGCAGTGAATTGACCAGGTCCAGATACTTTTTACTCCCTTCCGGTTCTTTTTGACCTAACGCTTCATGAAGGAGCTTGCTGTAATAAGAACGCAAACCATAACCTTTTTCTTCCAGCCTTCTTTTATAGTCGGAAAGTACATTGTCCAGTTGTTCCAAAGGAACTTCAGGATTGGAGAACAATTCATCTATAATCCATTTATATTTCCAGAGCAGATCTTCAACAGCATAATTTTCAGGGTCTGCATCATAGGTGTTCAGCATCCAGCTAAATGCCCGTACAAATTCTTCTCTTCCAACCAATCTCCATTGTGTATCCATCAAATCTTCCCGAAGTTCATATCCCCATTCTACATCCTCATTTGTATCGGCAATCTGAATAGCCTCAATCAACAATTTAGCTGCATCTTTAGGATGAATATTTTCCTGGTTTGCCCGGTTTAGGAGCTTCTGTATTTCTAAAGTATACCTCATTTTCTTAAATATTAATAAAATTCTCCATGCCCATAATAATCAGGTTATGGAGTGCTTCGTTAAACAAATTCATTTCTGTATCGCTGACCGGATATTTCCCCAGTAGCAAAGCCTGTACGTATAAGATCTGGATAATAGAAGGAAAAACATAAGGGTCCTTAATCTCAACCATCCTCTTTACCAATTTATTATCAGCATTAAAACAAAGGACAGGCTCTAAAACCTTCTTTTTAGGAGCAAATGCACCCAGAGCTGCTGCAAGGGGATTATTGGCAGAAACCTCCTGTTTTGCATTTCTGGTATTCATGTCATCCTGCGGCGCCACATAGATCGCGGGCGTATCCTCCGGGTTAAAGCGCTTCAAACTGCAGGTACAATTCAATGGCTTTAACACTTCTGCAGCTCTTTTCTCGAATTCCGCAAGCTGCAGGTCATTACTGATATCAACAGCGTGAAAAGTATTCAGCAAACTGCCGGGAGAGATTTGTTCAATTTTAAGATGTTTATCCAGTCGCTGGATTTTCTTGAGCAATTCTTCTTCGAAAGTATAGGCCGCATTAATGATCAGCACCCCCTGCGATCCTGCAATACGTCTAACCTGCTTAAAATCATCAATGTTGGGGGTGTAATATATAGTTTGCCCTTGTTCCCGGATGTTTTTAAATGTCCGGATTCCTTTATTGGTTTCAAAGGGCAAATCATCCATAAAGACCTGCAGTAGTTCATTGTCCTCCGCAGCAATAGCTTTAAGGTGCAGATAGTGTATATTGATCAGTTTCTGATAAATCGCATGATCCACCAGCCCCACAGATTTCAAATATCCTTTGATTGACTGCCCGATTTGTCTTTTTGCTTCTTTCAGCAAGTCATTATAAACGAGTGATTCACGGGATGCAATCGCATCCAGACCATCTGTATTGAGTACACAACGAATAAAGAAGGCCCAGCTGGGCAATAAGCGACAATCATCGTCGCTTAAAAACATTCTTTTTAAATAAATCTTATGGGTTTGTTTACCTGTAAACTGGGTTTTAAAGGGCAATACATAGGCTACTCCTTTTATAGTACCTGCCGAAGAAGAAACAGGAAAAGCATCTAAAAAGCTGGTATTAAAAACTTTACGGCCGTAAGCCAGTAATTCTTCCTTGGATGCCGTATTGTCCAGCCATATAGCTCCCCCTTCATTGATCCAGTGTTCCTCCTGGTCGTGAAAGAGATAAATTGGCATAGGCAATACCTCTCCATAGTTCTCCAGGTTTTTCCGGAAAATTTCGGGCTTAAATAAGTGTTTGAATTCTTCTTTTGGCAGCAGGATAACTTTAGATCCTATTGGTCTTTCCTCGCTGATTTCGGTGATTTGATAAGTCCCGTCTGACTTGCCTGTCCAACGGAAAGCTTTATCACTGAGTGCCGACCTGGATTCAACGACAATTTCGTTAGACACCACAAAACAGGACAACAGCCCGATCCCGAATTTTCCGATATAATCTTTTGCTTCAAATGCCTCTCTTTTGGAACTTTCGCCAATCACCGCAAGAAATTTATGAATCTCTTCCTCTTTTAAACCAATTCCATTGTCCTCAAAGATCATCTCATTACGGTTATTATCCGGAAGGTAGATCCTTATCGCTCCAAGGTGCCCTTCGTCTATAGTCTTAAATGCAGTAATCGCGTCTACCCCATTTTGCAGAAGCTCCCGCACGAAGGTGTTTGGATTACTGTATAAATGTTCAGACAACAGCGAGATCATTCCTTTCAGATTCACCTGAAACAAATATTGCTGGTTTTCATCCATATTATTTTCCTTTCTTCCTGCCAGTGAGTTTCATGGCTTTTTCATGGCCGTTATCAGCAGCTTTCTCAAACCAGGACATGGCCATTTCTTCGTCTTCCTCTACCCCGTCTCCCATTAAATAACAATTTCCCAGTTCAAACTGCGCCAATGCATAATTTTCTTCCGCAGCTTTAGTAAGCCACTGCAATCCCTCTTCTTTATTCATAGCAACACCTTTACCAGTCAGTAAGAGTGTACCCGTATAATACTGAGAAGCAATATTGTTGTGCTGCGCCGCATCATTAAACCAGCGGAAGGCTTGTTCCGGATTGGCCTTTACACCAGATCCATTGAGGTAACAGCGTCCGGTATGGTACATGGCCAGAATATATTCCCGGTTAGCGGCCATCTCATAATATTTAAAGGCTTCGGGGTAATTGGTCTCCACGCCTAGGCCATACTCGTAGCAAAGTCCAAGTCCTTCATGCAATACATCCCGCTCAAAAGCCTGTTGATAATAGTCAAATGCTTTTTCGGCCTGATCAATTCGATCGTAATCGTACATGTAGTAGTCACCAATTTCGACCATAGCATGTGGATACCCAGCCTCTGCCGCTTTATGAAACCATTCCAATCCCTTTTCGGAATCCTGTGTGATCAGTCCATGCATATAATAGTAACCCAACTTATAAGCTCCGTAATAATAGTTTTGTTCCGCGGCGCTTTGCATATAGTCAAATGCTTTTTGTGCATCAAATGCAACTCCGTATTCATGTTCATAGCAAAGTCCTAGTTCGACCATAGCTTTTGGATTACCCCCTTCGGCTGCATTTTGATAATACGCAATGGCCTGGTCCGGATCTTCATTAACCCCTATACTAAACCGGTAGCAGCGACCTGTTTCAAACGTACAATTCACATCATTGAGTTCTGCGCCCCTCTTGTACCAATTAAATGCGGCCTCGGGATCAGGGCTTTCGGTATGGTAAGCATTCTCCAGGTAAGTTCCAGTCGCATGAATAGCAAAAGCATAGTCCATTTCTGCAGCCCTTTTGAACAAGTCAAAAGACTGCTGAAGGTCTTTCACTATAGTACCATCCTCATACATAAAAGCCAGCTCTGTCATGGCATAAGGGGATCCTATTTCCACACCTTTTTCAAAATAAGCCCTTGCTTTTTCCTGATCGGGCTCACCGGCTACTCCATATCTATAGATCCTTCCTGAATTGTTTATTCCTGCCGGGAAATTCAGTTCTGCAGCCTGTTCATAATAAGATAAGGCCTTCTCTACATCTGCCTCACCAACCAATATACCTTCCTCATAGAAATACCCTAATCGGTTCATCGCATAGGGCATTTTATCTTTAACTGCTTTTCTAAGCAATTCCACTCCGGCCTGCTCATCTTTTTGTACGACTGCCCCATCCAGCAATACTTCTGCTTTTTCAATTAAAGCATCTGCTGAACCATCGGCAATAGCTACATCAAGATAATGAAGACCTTTTTCTCCATTTACAAACTCGGGCACATACAAATAGACCAAAGCCAGACGATAAGCCGCAAATGCATTGTTATACAGGTAGCCTAATTCAAACCAGTGAATAGCCTCTTCAAAAGAGGAACCTCCATTATTTTCTGGTAAAGAATGATAGCCAAGATGAATAGCTGCTTCTACAGTTCCTAATTCAAAGGCTTCTTTCCACATGGCAAGAGCTTCTGATTTAACAGCCGGATCTTCTGAGGAGGCAAACTTCATTGTAGCCAGCCTGAACAAGGCATAATCATGCTCATAGTTCTGGTAAAGCTTCTGATAAACAGCAACTGCTGCTGCCTCATCCCTGATAGAATCGTAATAATTTCCTTCCAGGACAAAGGCACTTTTTACCAAAAAGAAATCTTCACTTTCTTTTAATTCGGAGACAAGAGAAAGGATTCCTTCGGTATCCCCTGTATTTAAAGAGATATATCCCTTATATAATTTAACCCATAAAGACGCTGAACTGTTCAGCAATTCCAAGCCAGCTTCTTTATCTTCTTTAATCAATACACCGTAATACAGAAAATAGCCTTTTACAGCAATACCCAGCTCTACTTTTTGATCAATTGCCTTATCCAGATAATAGATTATTTTCTCGGCATTACGATGAGTTCTTCGGGCTTCCCTGTATTGAAATGCAATCTGTGTGTATATAATAGGAAAGGAAACCGCAAGTTTTTCAAGAGCAGCCAACAAAATGTTCAGATGTGTATCATAATCCTCATCATTAAGATAAACACTTGCTTTAAAATCCAGCCCTTCTGTGACCAGTCTCTTATAAAAAGTAAAAACTTCGTCTTTATTGTCCCCAAGATCAGATGATGCACGGTCTAATAAAGCAAGTCCTTTATACCAGTTGTCTTTCTGCTGAAGATCGGATCTGGTTAAGTTTCTAATTTCCTGTGCTATATCCAATTTCTCCGTTTCCTGAAGGATCGTCTTATAAGCATTTTTAAGATTCATTTTTCTATAGGTTAATGTAAAAAAACAATTTCCACAACATTTTTTTGCCATGGAATTCTGGTAAACATAATAAAATTATTTTTTTTACTTCAGCCCACTGGGGTTAAAAAATGAGCTTTTCTATAGAAATTTGACAGGATTTCTTACCACCACAACTTAAGAAGTGGCATACGATTTTTTATCCGCCCTTTGCGTTCATCAAGGGCGGGCAGCATTCTTGTCTGACTTAATGTTTGACTACCTCTGCTTCTGTTTCTCTGATCCTTTTTTGCAATTCATCCTTCTCTTCAAAACAAGTGATGAGTTTTCCCTGCAATTCACTGATTGTTGCCTGTTGCTGCTTTAACAAAAGCTCTTGTTTTCTTTCTGTTTCATCTCGCTGGTCATCTGTTTCTTCAAAAAAAGCACCAGCATTTACTTTAAACAAAATAGCAAGCTGGATAATCCGGGCTGAATTTACGTCAGTAATTCCATTTTCTATTTTTGAAAATGCAGGAACCGAGATTCCGAGAACTTCTGCAAGCTCTCCTTGTGTTTTCCGCGCTTTCAGGCGGAAAGTTTTAATTTTTTGGCCTATTTTACTCATATAACAATAGAAGTGTTTTCTAATATAGAAATGAACTTTCTATATTATAC
>NZ_QAIL01000112.1 GCF_003061025.1 Pedobacter sp. HMWF019
ACTCAAATAAATATTTCCGATAAATTCTTCAAGTATTTAATAGATGGCCAGAAAAAAGGAAATGAGGAAATCAAAAAGATGAAAGCCAAAGATCCAAATATGGAATTACCACAAATAACTCCGGAATATTTGCAGGCTTTACTACGATAGTTTATTAACAGTCAATTTAGTCGAAAGAAGATAAGCTTTCCTCCAAATACATACATCTACCTGCTTATTTATCTTTTTCTATTTTCTTTAATCTGTTATCAATTGAAAAAAGATAAAAAGACAGACCGATAAATATTACGGCGATGGTACCAACCACCACATTGATCTTTTCAGAACTACATAACGTATCGATTACTTGTGCGCATGAAGACGATTGAGCGAATAGGTTAAGTGAACTTAATATTAAAGCAGGGATTATTATCATTTTCTTCATTTGTAATTATATTTAAAGTCAGCTGCTTCCATATAGGAAGGCAGCCGACAGGTTAAGACAGGATATATACCGTTTCTTTCTAATCAATTGAATTAAACAGGGGAGTTGCAAGATTGGAGGAAAACATCTGTAAAATTGGAGAAGGTTTGATTTGCGGCTTCTATAACTTCTTGCTCGGAATCCTCATGAATATACCGGTCCAGTACCGCAGTAAAGGAAGCCCATTTAGCGCCGGTTTCTGAACCGTATCCCCCAAAAAAAGAAATACCTTTTCGCACCCCATACCGAGCGAGTATCTGGATGATAATTTTGCCTCCCATCACAGAACCTTCCATTACATAAAGAGCCCCCAGCGCTTTAACCGTATTGTCAATTGTAAGAACCGATAGCTCCGGCAGTCCTTTTAATTCAGCTCCAAGGCTTACGATATCATTCGCAAGGCTGATGGCATGTCTTCTTTCCGTATAGTCGGGCAGAACTTCAGTAGATATATATGGCATGATAGCTTTTTCCAGACGGCTGAAATACGCATAAAATATTTTCAGCAGATCTGCATAATCTTCGTTGCTGCGAATGTTTTTTAGTCGAGCGACTACCAATTTTTCTAATTGCTGATGCGCTGCTGCAGTTTGTTTTCTTAATTCTTCTTGTATCATAACACTTTAATTTTATAGTTAACTTTTTTCAATCAATTTACCCCACCACCCAGGCTGCGGTACAAATCGGTAATAGCCGAGAGCTCCTGCCGCTTGATGGAAGCCAAATCCAGCTCGTTTTGCAATACGTTTTTCTGCGCGGTGATTACCTCCAGATAGTTCGCCATGCCGTTTTGAAAAAGCAAGCCAGCATTCGCAGTCGCTTGCTTAAGCGTTGCGACACGTTTGGCCGCGATAAGGTACTGCTGTTTTAATTTTCCGATTCTTACCATTGCATCTGATACCTCACCAACTGCTTTTGATATGGTTTGCCGAAAAAGAATAACCGTTTTCTCCCGCTCGATACCAGCTAATTTATATTGTGTACTCAATTCTTTATGTTGCAGCAACGGCTGTAGTATACCCGCTCTAACTACGCCAAAGAGTGAGCCGGGAATATTGAACCAATCACTTGCTTTCAGTGCATTAGCACCACCGCTGGCAGTGATCCGCAGTGCTGGGTACATTTGAGCCTTACTGATCCCCAATTTCGCATCCGCAATGACCAGATCTAATTCACGGCTTCTTACGTCTGGTCGCCGGCGAAGCATTTCCGATGGAACGCCAGCTGAAAGTTCATCAGGGAACTTGATGTCGCTGAGGATGACATGTCGATTGATGCTGCCCGGCAGCTGGCCCGTAAGGATATGCAATGCATTTTCCTGTAATGCCATTTCTTGTTCGAGCTGCGGAATAAGACCTGTCACAGTAAGTTGTTGTGCCTGAGCCTGCTGAACAGCCAGTGAGGTAGCTTGGCCGGTATTATATTGCACACTTACTATGCGCAATGTACTGTCACTTAACGCCGTGTTATATCGTGCAACCCGTAACTGTTCGTCCAGCATGAGCAGGTTGAAATAGCCTTTGGACACCCTGGCAATAAGATCAGTCTGCAAGGTTTTTCTTGCTTCATCACTTTGCAGGTAGGCTGCAAGCGCGGCCTTATTGGTGTTGCGTATCTTCCCCCAAATATCAGCTTCCCAGGAGAGGCTTGCACCAATAGAATAATCTTCCATGTGATTGGAACCAAAAAACTGGGAGGTAGTCAAACCGTTGAGGCTGTATTTCGATGGAATACTCGTACTGGCCGTGGCATTGAAGTCGAGGCTAGGCACATTGTTCCATTTGGATTGCTTTACAACTTGCTGCGCTTGCTCTATATTTTTTAACGCGATAAGCATATCGAAGTTTTTGATCAGGGCACTGTCGATCAGCACATGTAACCCTTCGTCGGGAAAAAAGCTTTTCCATGGCATGGCACTTATACCCGCAGTGTCTTTCACTGCCACATTATTGAAGCTAACCGGCAACTCAGGTTTGGGGGCCTGTATATCTGCAGAGATCTTACAACTTGCAACCATAAAAAGCAAGCCGATCATTAAGATGATTCGATTATAGTTTTTCATTGAATATTTTCAGGAGTTAAACACTTTTTAATTGACTATTTCAGTTTCAAGTACCAGTTTGTGTTCCAAATGAACCTTTTTACCAGCAACTTTTTCATGAAGGCCCTGAAAAACCACAAACAAAACCGGTATAATAAATAGCCCCAGGACAACCCCGCCTAGCATACCTCCGGCTGCGCCGATACTAATCGAATGATTACCCATGGCAGAAGGACCGGTAGCCCGCATCATAGGAGAGATACCTGCCACAAACGCAATGGATGTCATAATAATCGGCCGAATGCGAAGTCTGGCAGCCTCCAGTGCAGATTCCACCAGTGTGTGGCCGGCATGTCTGCGCTGCACGGCAAATTCTACGATCAGGATCGCATTTTTTGCCAATAATCCGATCAGCATAATCAAGGCAACCTGGATGTAGATATTATTGTCAATGCCAGTCATACCAATTGCCATAAAAACCCCTATAATACCAGTAGGTACAGAAAACACTACGGCCAGTGGAAGAATATAGCTGTTATATTGGGCACACAACAAGAAGTACACGAATAACAGGGAAAGGATAAAGATGACTACGGACTGGCCGCCAGAAGAAATTTCTTCTCTTGTCATCCCTGAAAATTCGTAAGAATAACCAGCAGGTAACACATTTGCGGCTACTTCGCGAACGGCCTGAATCGCATTTCCTGTGCTGTAACCAGGTTTCGGAAGAGCATTGACACCTATTGAATTGAATAAGTTATAACGGGTGATTGCTTCGGGCCCATATACTCTTTTCAACGTTATCATGGTATTCACAGGGACCATGTTACCCGATTTGTTCTTTACATAAATTTCATTCATGGAGGCCGGATCTGCACGCTCTTCCTTCTCTGCTTGTACCATAACCCGATAATATTTACCGAAGCGGTTAAAATCAGAAACCTGAGCACTACCGAAATAGGACTGCATGGTGCTTAGCACATCCTTTTCATCCACCCCCAGCTGCTCGATCTTTTCATGGTCCAGGACCATTTCATATTGGGGATAATCTGCACGAAATGTGGTGAACGCAACAGCAATTTCCTTGCGCTTCATTAATTCGGCAATAAAGCGGTTCGCAATTCCACCAAATTTATCCAGCTTGCCACCTGCTTTATCCTCCAGAACAAAATCAAGCGCATCAACATTACTGAACCCCGGTACAGTCGGGAAAGAAAACACGAAGAACTGTGCGCCTTTAATAGTGGAAAGACGCTTTTGCAATTCAGCCATATTTGCTGCAACATCATTCATTTCACCACGTTCACCATCCTTTTTCATCCTGAAAAAGGCAACCCCCGAGGATGGGCTGGTAGAATTGGTCAACACATTAAAACCTGCCACTTCATTGAAGGCAAATTTTGCCTTCATATCCCTCACTTTGTCCGCCGCTTCATCAAGAATGGCCTGAGTTCTATTCATAGAAGAGCCTGGAGGAAGGTTCACCGATATGGCTATAAAACCCAAATCTTCAGATGGAATAAAACCTGTAGGCGTTCTGCGAATCAGCCAGCCGGTAATCAGTACAATAAGTACAAGTCCACCAAGACTGGCCCACTTGAACTGGATCATCTTTTTAACCCCTCTAACATATTTGTCGGTCACATTTTCAAATCCTTTATTGAAAGCAAAGAAAAACCGCTGTTTGAAGCTCGTGGGCTTTTCATGATGATCATGGTTTACATCTTTTAACAATAAAGCACATAATGCCGGACTTAGTGTTAGTGCATTCAATGCAGATATGGAAATAGCAATTGCGAGGGTGAACGCAAACTGACGGTAAAATACCCCTGCAGAGCCTTTCATAAAACCAACAGGAAGGAATACAGCAGCCATTACCAAGGTAATTGAAACAATCGCACCGGTGATTTCATGCATTGCGGTTGTGGTGGCTTTCTTTGGCGTCATGTTCCGATGCTCTAATTTGGAATGCACAGCCTCGACGACAACGATGGCGTCGTCCACAACAATACCAATAGCAAGTACAAGTGCAAATAAGGTCAGGAGATTAATGGAAAATCCAAACACAGACATAAAGAAGAAGGTCCCAATAAGGGCAACAGGAACAGCTATTGCAGGAATCAGCGTCGACCGGAAGTCTTGCAGGAATATATATACTACAATAAAAACAAGGATAAATGCTTCGAGCAAAGTATGCTCAACCTGATCTATGGATTGATCCAACATATCCTTTGTATTGTATAGTATTTGCTGTTTAATTCCCGGCGGAAAATCCTTCTCAGCTTTTTTTAGGAATTCTGCAACCTTGGTTTGTATTTCCCTTGAATTGGAGCCAGGCAATTGTATGACCTGGAACAGAATACTTTGCTTATCGTTAACGGTATTGAGCGAATTATATGTATAGCTACCCAATTCGACCTTAGCGACATCTTTGAGTTTCAGGATGCTTCCATCCGGATTCGATCTGATGATCATATTCCCATATTCCTCTGGTTTGGTATATTTTCCTGAGTACTTGAGCACATATTCAAAAGAGCGGTCACTGGACTCTCCAAATCTTCCCGGCGCGGCCTCCTGATTTTTACTTTTAACAGCTGCCATTACCTCAGTTGGGGTGACATTGTAAGCAGCCATTTGTGCTGGTTTGAGCCAAATGCGCATCGAGTAATCCCTGTTGCCGCCATAAAGGGTCACTTGCCCAACACCCTGTATCCGTTTAAGCTCCGGTATCACGTTGATTTGCGCGTAATTGGTCAGATAAGTTGCATCATACAACTTGGGCTTTTCACTCATCAGGTTAATTGCCATAATGAGCGAATTCTGTACTTTTTGAGTGGTGATGCCAGCCTGAACCACCTCTAAGGGTAAAAGTCCGGTTGCAGATGATACCCGGTTCTGTACATTTACCGCTGCCTGGTCAGGATCAGTGCCCAGCTTAAAATAAACGGAGATCGTTAAGGTTCCGTCGTTACTCGAAGTGGAACTCATATAAGTCATATTTTCGACACCATTGATTGCTTCCTCCATTGGCGGGGCTACTGCGCGTACCATAGTTTCCGCATTTGCGCCAGGATAATTGGCTGACACCTGTACCACAGGAGGAGCAATATCCGGGAATTGTTGTACGGGCAGATCCATGAGACCTACCACACCGAGAATGACCAGCATGATGGAAACCACTGTGGCGATAACCGGCTTATCGATAAAAACTTTTAACATGATTTTATAATTGGGGGTTAATTGCTGGCCAGGTTTTCATTTGATTTTTCAGGTTTAACAGACATCCCGTCTTTGAGGGATTCCAGTCCCTTTAATATCAGACGATCACCTGTCTTTAGACCATCGGAGATGTAATAGGTATTTCCAACAGAACCGGAAATGGTTAAAGCAACTTGTCGGGCCTTATTGGCCTTATCAACTATAAACGCAAAGACTTTGTCCTGCATTTCGAAGGTTGCTGCCTGAGGCACTGCACTTACACCAGATTGTTTCAGTCCCAGTTTAATCCTGCCCGAATTCCCTGAACGAAGCAAACCTTGTTTGTTTGGGAAAGTTGCCCGCAGGGTGATTGCTCCGGTAGATTTATCAAATGTAGCATCCACCATATCCAGTCTGCCAGCTTGCGGATAAGCAATACCACCGGAAAGCATCATGGTTACTGCTGAAGTATTTTTTAATTTTTCCCCGATAGAGGTGCCCTTCAAACCGTCTTTGAAGGCAACAAAATCGGCTTCACCAATAGAAAAGTAGGCATGCACTTCGCTGTTATCCGACAAATAAGACAACGGCTGAGTGTCCGACGGGCTAACCAGACTGCCGGTTTTCTTAGCGAGACGACCAATATAACCGCTTACAGGAGCTTTAATTGTTGCAAAACCAAGAGTTATTTTAGCATTTCCGGTTTTGGCCAAAGCTTGTCTTTCACGGGCAGCCGCAGCATCATAAGCCGCTTGTGCGGTCTTTAACTGATATGGAGAAACGACTTTATTTTGTACTAGCGCAGTCAATTTTTCTATTTCAATTTTTGCTGTTGCCACTTCTGCTTTGGCAGCCAATAATTCGCCCTGAGCATTGTTGTATTCTTCCTGGTACGGGCGTGCGTCAATCTGGAAAAGTGATCTTCCTTTTTCGACGTAAGCACCTTCTTCTACAAATATTTTATCCAGAATTCCTTTAACCTGCGAGCGGATCTCCACATCTGTCTGGCCTTCAAGTTTTGCAGGATATTCTGTATAAACCACCGTATCGGTCTGGTTTACTATTGCCACCGGAACTTCAGGTGCAGTCGCGTTCTGCGCCTGTTGATTCCCTGTGCAGGAAGAAAATATGATAGCTGGAATTATCATTCCATGTAACAGATTTTTTTTCATAAAAAATTGATTTGATATATTAGAAATGTGTGATAAAGTTTCTTTGTTGAATTAGTTTAAGGATAAGGGAGTTACGGTTGTATTGTAAATTGGTATGGATAGATTAAACATACTAATCAGTATGTTTTTGGGCGTGTAATCTGCTTACTCATGTTTAGTATTATTCAAAACATACTGCGTGGTATGTTTTTATTCAAAAAAATTAATTCAAAATATCGAGGTATCTCCGAAACTCTTTCAGAAACGAAATATAATAGGGCTTACCTAGTAATTTACCCATATTTCTCACGCCATGGTAAAGTGTTATTACGTTCAATGCAATTTGTTTAGCATCGTGTGTAGTGTCCAGTTGACCCGCCTGTTGACCTCTTATAATTTCTGCTTCAATAGCTCTTTTCCATTTGTTTAGCGATTTTATTAGAGCCATCCTAAATGCGTCGTTCAGAGGCGCCATTTCCTGGATGAGGTTTACTGCGGGACAACCATGCTCGACCGTCAAAAATGGTTGTTCAAAAAGTAATCCTTTAATCATCTCGTAAATATTATCCCTGAAATTAGGGCTAGCCGAAAGAGATTTTTCTATAAGTGGCCAAATTTCATCCTGCATCGCCTCGTCGATCAGCGCTATGCCCATTTCTTCTTTGTTTCGGAAATGGTAATAAAAAGCTCCTTTGGTAACCTGAGTTGTAACCAGAATGTCGTCGATGCTTGTTGCCTGATAACCCTGCTTGTAAATTAACTCAAGTGCCCTTCTAAGAATATCCGATCTTGTCGCTTCCGCTTTTGACATAACATACTAATTGGTATGTTGCAAACATACGGACCTTTTTCCGGGATTTTCTGTTTTTATATGTCATCAGTAAGTAAAAGCAGAAAATGCAGAAATTGCCCAGATTGTTTTACAACGTAGTTATTTTATAAAACTTCTGGCCTTGTACTAGAAATATCAATACCTAACTTTCCAAATTCAGATTGAGCTAAACTGCCATTCCAAACAAAAGGATGCCTCTTGTTGCCAAAATCAAAGTTTTGTATCTATTTGAGAATTGAGTATTTTGTTTCCTAAATACGATAGGTAATTTTTGTACAAAAGTATCATGGGAATATTTAATAATTTATTTGGTTCAAAAAAACAGCCGCAATTAGAAAAGGAAAATAGGGCAGAAGAGGTTCCTGATGAATTGAAAAGATTAAAAAGCAGAGATGGAAATAAGGATAGCAT
>NZ_QAIL01000113.1 GCF_003061025.1 Pedobacter sp. HMWF019
TGTACCATATACTTTGCTTTGTCCTGCAGTTGCAGTAACTGTAATTGCTTTTGCAGTGATGGCAAAGTTATTCGAAACAAAAGTGATGTTGTAGTTGTCACCTGCGCTTAGCGTTCCCTGGTTAATGGCATAAGTGGTTCCTATGTTTTCTCCTGCTGCTCTTTCCAGCGATCCGGTAAAGGCGTCACCTGTCTGCAATGTTCCGCCACTGATGATGCTATAGGCGAATGTTGGATCGGTTGAACCATATACTTTGCTTTGACCAGCAGTTGCTGTTACCGTAATTGGTTTTGCAGTAATGGCAAAGTTATCAGGCACGAAAGTGATGGTGTAGTTGTTACCCGCACTTAAAGTTCCCTGGTTGATGGCATAAGTGGTACCAATGTTTTCACCGGCAGCTCTTGTGAGTGCCCCGGTGAAAGCGTCACCTGTTTTCAGTGGGCCTCCACTAGTGATCGTGTAAGCGAGTAATGGATCTGCTGAACCATATACTTTGCTTTGACCAGCGGTTGCCGTTACCGTGATTGGTTTTGCAGTAATGGCAAAGTTATCAGGCACAAAAGTGATGGTGTAATTACTGCCGGCGCTTAAAGTTCCCTGATTGATGGAATAAGTAGTACCGATGTTTTCACCAGCAGCTCTTGCGAGTGTACCCGTGAAAGTATCGCCTGTTTGAAGTGGGCCTCCACTGGTAATGGTGTAAGCCAATGTTGGATCTGCAGATCCATATACCTTGCTTTGACCGGCAGCTGCAGTAACTGTAATTGCTTTTGCGGTAATGGCAAAGTTGTTTGAAGCAAAAGTGATGGTATAATTACTACCTGCGCTTAAGGTTCCTTGATTGATGGCATAAGTAGTACCGATATTTTCGCCGGCAGTTCTTCCAAGTGAACCTGTAAAGGCATCTCCGCTTAGAAGTGGTCCACCACTGGTAATGTCGTAAGCCAATGTTGGATCTGCTGTACCATATACTTTGCTTTGTCCTGCAGTTGCAGTAACTGTAATTGCTTTTGCAGTGATGGCAAAGTTATTCGAAACAAAAG
>NZ_QAIL01000011.1 GCF_003061025.1 Pedobacter sp. HMWF019
TTGTTACTTTTGGAACATGCGGCAAGGCATCCGGCCAGGCAAAGCATTAATTGACATTGTTTTATACTTCTTCTCATCATAGAGGCAAATGTAAAGATTAGAAATAATTCTTTTATAACTGAACCACCATCTAATTTGTAACTTTATTTTTAACTTGAACTTCTTAAATGAAAACCAAATCCTTATGAACTTAAAAAAAGCATCTCGAACCTGCTTCTTTAAACTCACTTTAGCCATTGCACCATTACTATTTTCCACTTTTATTGAGTTTATAGTTGTGCTCCCCTCAGTGTTTAGTTACAATATTGTACTTCAGCAAAAAACTAATGCGGCAATCTGGGGGAAAGCAAAAGCTGGTGCTAAAATAACGGTTATACCAAGCTGGAATCTGGAAAGATATACTGGTATTGCAGATGCTAATGGAAACTGGAAAATAAAGGTGCTAACGCCATCTTACGGAGGCCCATATACCTTGCGGATTTCTGACGGGGAACCTGTTGTTTTAAAAAATATACTTATAGGGGATGTATGGGTTTGCTCAGGGCAATCCAATATGGAAATGCCACTGGCAGGTTGGGGTAAGGTGCAAAATTACGCACAGGAGATAGCCCAGGCCAATTATCCGTCTATACGCTTGTTGCAGGTTGAACACATCACTGCAAACCAGGTAAAGGATGATGCCACCGTGACCAATGGAGGATGGACCGCATGTAGCCCGGCTACAGTGGCGGAGTTTTCTTCAACGGCTTATTTTTTTGCAAGGGAAATTTACCAAAAAACAAAAATACCAATTGGGTTGCTTCATACTTCCTGGGGTGGTACCATTGCTGAAGCATGGATGAGCAGTTCTTCATTAAAAAGAATACCTGCTTTTGCAGCGGCTGTGGAAGAAATTGAAAGAACTCCTGGTGAAGACAAAAATTATGCTGATAAATTGCTGAACTGGCAAAAGATAGTTCTGGATAAAGATTTGGGTTATCATGACCAAAAACCTATTTGGAGTGCCGAAGACGCAGATGTTTCTTCTTGGGCAGAGCTTAAAGTTCCTGGTTTGTGGGAGAATGAATTAAAAGATATGGACGGTGCTGTCTGGTTAAGCCGAAAAATCACGCTTCCGGAAAACTGGGCTGGTAAATCTTTGAAAGTAAATATCGGGCCAGTTGATGATGATGAAATCTCCTGGTTCAATGGATCGGAGATTGGAAGAACGCAGGGGTATAATCAACCGAGGATCTATACTATTCCGGGGAATTTGGTCAAAGCTGGTGAAAATACGATTACAGTGAGGGTGTTTGATAGTGGTGGTGGAGGTGGAATGTATGGAGAAGAAAAAGACCTTCAGTTTACGGGTCCGGATGGAAAGAAAGTAGGCCTTTCCGGCTCCTGGAAATATCGTGTTGGGCTTAATTTAAAAGATGCTCCACCTATGCCGGCATCACAGACTGGACCAAATCGTCCTTCGGTACTCTACAACGCTATGATCCATCCTTTTTTACCTTTTTCTATTCGTGGGGTGATCTGGTATCAGGGAGAAAGTAACGCAGATCGTGCTCATCAGTACGAGTCTCTTTTTCCTTCTCTAATCAAAGACTGGAGATCAAAGTGGAATGAAGGCGATTTTCCGTTTTATTTCGTCCAGCTGGCGAGTTTTATGAAAAGGGAAGAAGAACCAGTACCATCTAAATGGGCAGAACTTAGAGATGCGCAACTCAAAACATTGTCTTTACCCAATACAGGAATGGCTGTTGCAATAGATATCGGTGATGCAAAGGATATACATCCGAAAAATAAGCAGGAGGTTGGACGCCGTCTGGCGCTGATTGCTCTGGCCAGGAATTACCAAAAGAAAATCAGTTATTCTGGACCGCAGATGCAATCTTTTAAGGTGGAAGGGGATAAGGTCAGAATTTCCTTTGTGCATGCTGATGCTGGTTTGAAAGTGCAGGATGGAACAGTGCTGAAAGGATTTGTTATTGCCGGGGCTGATCAGAAGTTTTACCGGGCAAAGGCTGTCATTGAAGGAAATACAGTCGTGGTGAGTAGCGATCTTGTGAAACAACCTGTTGCTGTTCGTTATGCCTGGGAAAATAATCCGGATTGTAATTTGTATAGTGGGGCTGGCTTACCTGCATCTCCGTTTAGGACCGATACCTGGAAAGGGATAACAGAATAAATGGTTTTAATGTAAAGAAAATCTATTTTTGGATACTAAATCAAAATTATGCTGAAAAAAGGAGAACATATTGAGGGTACACCTGAAGAATTGCTGTTGTTGATAGATCGGGATGCGGAAGCTAAAACATTTTTTGAAGGTTTATCCAAATCTTATAAGCAAGGATACTGTGATTGGGTAGGATCTGCTAAGCAGGAAGCAACGAGAAAAATCCGGGCAGAAAAGGCATTGATTATGCTGCAGAATAAACAAAAAACATTAAAAACCTGAGCATATCATGATTTAATCAATAAGGGAGGTCATAGCCTCCCTTATTGATTATCGGACTAAAACTTATAAGTTAAGCCTGCACCAAAGATCTGTTTTACCTGTAAAGCTCTTTTTGTGCCACCGGGAGTCCCATCTGGATTGAACTCCTGAATCTTGGTCTTGTCATCGTAGATCAGTTGTACTCCCGCATTTACCGTAACAAATTTGTTTACCTTCATAAATAGGTTCGCGGTATAATCTGTGTAAATATTGCCTGGTTTATCGAGGTAATTTGAATAGAGTTTCAGAATGTTCTCAAAGCCTATATTCTCCATGAGGTTTATTTTGTAATAAGCATCCAATGATGCACCAAATTCATAGCGTATTTTTTTTCCTTCGTCTACTCCATATGATGTAGCAAGTGCAGTGTCTCTCACAATAATGAGGCGGGAAGCAAAAGGTGAAATATTGATCCTGAAATTGTCTGATTTTTTATAGGCAAAACCAGGTCCGAAGGTTAGATAGGCTGGGGCGAGGAAATCAGAAATTATAGTTTTTGTATTGCCAGTATACTGGTAGCCCTTTGAAAACTGTGTCTGGAAATTTGCATAAAAAGTGTACAACCAGTATTGTGCGGCCTTATAGCCCAGTAAGCTGTTTAAAATAATACGGTCATCATTTTTACGCGTACCAATTCCCTGCTGTTTACTTAAACCATAACCGAGAATGGCTTTGTTGTCCCAGCTCCATTTGTCTTTCTTGTAATTAAAATCATAATTAAAAATAATGTTTCCGGCAACGGAATTCACACCACCGGCAGACCAGTTGGAAAAAGAACTTTGATTGATCAGAAAGGTGTTTTCTCCGTGAATTGTCCACCTTTTGGTGGTATCTGCTTTGGGTGCTGTGTCTTGTGCATAGCCAGTAATCCCTATGGCCATCAGAAGAAGAGTAAGAGTAAAGTTTTTCATGAGCCTGTTTTTGGTAAGTAAATAGATTAAATTTTAACAATTGAATTAACCCCGATTTCAGCTTAAAAAAAAATCCCGGCCGTCAGGCTGGGATTTATACTCTAAGAATGGATTAAATTCCAGAGAATATGCTTTGAGCTTTATCTCCGATCAAAGGAATCGGCTTTTTCTGTCCATTGATGGCGCCAATAAGGCCAATGATCCACAGTACAAAAAGCACAAGGTAGATCAGATTGAACAGCATCCAAACAGTACCTGATAAAGTAACTGTTAACAGTATCCGGGATAATATATTAACCCCAATGCCAATCAGATAAAGCAATAGTGTTTGTCTTAAGTGATAGCTTCCCAATTCCGTTTTCTTGTCTTTGTGCATGGCAAAATAGGCAATTAACCAGCCAATCAGGGTGATGTAACTCACAATGGCAACGGTTTTCCCGTCTTCAGTTGTTGGAGTTACGTTGAAATTTGTTTCCATAGGATAATATTAAATTAGATGTATACACATCTAATTTAATATTTTTTAAGCTAAAAAGGAAAATCTTTTGAAAAAGCAGGTGATTTTTTAGCTCATTTAAGCTGGATCAAAATAAAGCTGAATAGCCTCGCAAATGACTTCCGGCACTGGTTCAGTACTTCTGTTCTTAACCTTAAACTGGCCTGAATTGAATTTTTGAATATAGGTGCCTTCTGTCTCACTGAATTTTAAGAAGCCTTCTACAAAGAAGCGTTCTTCCAATACAGAAGAAGAATCTAAGGATCTGAAAGTAAGATGTTGAATGTGTTTTGTTTCCTTATTGAAAAGTAACCAATGAAAAATCTTATCTACAGTGCTGCCT
>NZ_QAIL01000114.1 GCF_003061025.1 Pedobacter sp. HMWF019
ATCGTATGATATGTCTGTTTTTAAAAGTGGAACTATAAGTTTTTATTTACAGAATGCGTATGTAAAGGAATGGATAGACAATACCATGGTTTTTATGGAAGTGGATGGGGTTGACAGGTTTTGGGAAGAGCTTTTAGCTTTAAACTTACCTGATAAGTACGAGAAAGTACGGTTAACGCCTGTTAAGACTTTAGATTGGGGCAAGGAGTGTTTTGTACACGACCCATCTGGGATACTGTGGCATTTTGGTGAATTTAGAAAATAGGATTGGCGGGCCGGTTGTTAAATCTATTTAACCAAAAGATCACTAAATCTTTAAATACTACTTACGCAAACGGTTGTGTTCGGAATTGGTTTGTTATCCTGATAATTTATAATTAGAATTGTTTCTTATGGTATCTCCCGATGATTAATTAGTTTTATGATGAAGTCAAGAGATTTTGAAAGATTGTATTCCCTGTACTATGCTTCAGTACGTGATTTCATCAAAAAATATGTATACTCGGCAACGCTGGCTGAAGACCTTACGCAGGAAGTTTTTATAAAAGTATGGGATCAACGGGATCGGCTCGAAGATGTGACCTATCTTAAAACTTACCTATTCAGTATGGCCAGGAACCATACTTTTACTGCATTGAAAACCATCAGCAGGTCTAAGGAATCCTTAAATAATATGGTGTGTGAAATTCCTGTTTTGCAAACCTTTGCAGATGATGATATGCAGGTTAAGGAATATATGGACTTTATTACCCAGGTTTTGGAGCGCATCCCAGCCCGGTCAAGGACCATTTTTAAGCTCTGCAGGGAGGAAGGAAAAAGCTATGCAGAGGTAGCGGAAAACCTTGGGATCTCTAAAAATGCTATAAAGAACCATATGGTAGGTACCATGAAAATACTTAAAAATGCAGTAGAGGATAGGTTTGGGATTCCACTCAGTGTATTCTTGTATATTCTTTTAAAATAAATTTATATTTTTTGCTACCCTACCGGTCTTATTTATAGTCTAACCTGAAATGACTGATATGAGAGAGGCTGCGTTATATAAAAAACTAGTTGAACGTTACACAGAGAAAAAACTTACCTCCGAAGAACTGGAGGTATTTTATCATCTGTTGGATGAAGGGAAACTGGATGGTTATATTCTTGATGCGATGGATAAAGATGTTGCAGCAATATCCGACCAGCACCAAGTTCAATTGCATAGGTTCTCTTTAAGTAAGGTTATTAAATTTTCTGTTGCGGCCTGTATTCTTATTGTGGTCGGTGCTGCATTTTTTATCAGGCAAACTAAAGTTTCCCATGAATCTTTTGTACGCATACAAGACAAAGCACCAGGGGTTCAAAAAGCTACACTTGTTCTTGGATCGGGCGAAACTATCGATTTGAATAATGCCCCGGATGGTCAGTTAAGGACATCTGAAAACGTGAATATAGTAAAGGACCAGGACGGGCGGATCAGTTATAAAGGAAAAAGGGATCTTTCTGTCGGAACCGATGCTTTCAACATGATAAAAGTACCTAAAGGTGGCCATTATGAGATTAGCCTGGCCGATGGTACGCGGGTATTTTTAAATGCTTTTTCGACACTTACCTTCCCTAGTGTGTTTACCGGCAAAGAGCGTATTGTAAAGTTAACCGGAGAAGCTTATTTTGAGGTTACACCAAGTTCCAAAGCCGGGGGAAAGGCCTTTGTTGTAGAAACAGGCAGCCAAAAAGTACAGGTGGTGGGAACCAGCTTTAATATCAATGCTTATACCGATGAGCCGTATACCAAAACAACCTTATTACAAGGTAAAGTAAACGTTCTGACCTCTGCCGGAACCACAAAACTGGTTCCCGGTCAGCAATCAAGAATGGATTCTAAAGGGATAACTACAGTGGCAGACGTAGATCCGGAAACTGCTTTAGACTGGAAAAACGGAGATTTCATTTTTGTAAATGAAAGTTTGAGAAGTGTAATGAGAAAATTAAGCCGCTGGTACGATATGGACGTTGTATACGAAAAGGGGATTTCAGACGAAACGCTAAGTGGTCAGATTTCAAGAAATAAAAAGCTTTCGGAGGTGCTTCAATTGTTATCTCTTTCTGGCGATTTTAACTATAAGCTGGACCATAATCTGTTACATCTGTATCCAAACACCAAAGTAGTCAAATAATCCAACCATAACAACCAAACAACAAAACAATATGAAAGAAGAATCAGGTTAACCAGGAAACCTCAATACCATGCTAACAGGTGCTACCAATACCTTAGGCAAGGATACGGGACAACGAAACAAGTTTGTGAAATCAATTTAATTAAACCCCAAGTTTAACAAATATGAATAATTTTTATTCTGAACAGCCAACAGGCCGTAGTCTGCCTGTTGGATATGTTATGGTATTGCCGCCTGTGAAATGGACTGCAGTACCTATACATATTATTAAGGTCATTTTATACATGAAACTGATTATATTTTTTCTGGTGATTACATGTTTACAGGTTTCTGCCTCGGCATTGGCTCAGAAAATTACTTTATCTGAAAAGAAATCCCCTATGGAGGAGGTATTGAAAAAGATAAGAAGGCAAGGAAAAGTTGATTTTATCTTCAAAACGAAGAGGATGCAAATGACAACACCAGTAACTATCCAGGTGAAGGGGCAGGAACTGAATGAGGTGCTGAAACTGATTTTTAAGGATCAGCCAATAGATTATGTCTTTGAAAACAACTGGATCGCAATCATTGATAAAATGCCTGCAAAAAAGGTGCTAGAGGAGTTAAGTCCGGTAGAAGTTCAGCAACATACTGTTTCAGGACGGGTAACAGATGAGTCTGGTATGGGCATACCGGGTGCAAGCGTAACAATTAAAGGAACAAAAAATGGAACCTCAACAGATCCGAATGGAAATTTTAAGATCTCTGCCAAAAGTGAGGATATACTGCTGATCAGTTTTACGGGTTATGCCAGTCAGGAGATCCTGATCAGGAACCAATCGGTGATCAATGTGCAACTGAAGGAAGAACACAAGGTATTAAGTGAGGTCGTGGTTGTGGGGTATGGTTCGCAAAAGAAACAAAACATAACAGGTTCTATTGCCATTGTAAAAGGAGAGGACCTCAAGGATGCTACTTCTCCAAATGTGAGTAGTCTTTTGCAGGGAAAAGTTGCAGGCTTGGAAGTTGCGAACAGCAGCGGTAAGCCAGGTTCTACACCAACCGTTAAAATACGTGGGGTAAGCTCTATCAGTGCTTCCAAGGTGCCTATTTGGGTGGTAGATGGTGTTATACAGCATGATGTACCGAATCTGAATCCATCGGATGTTGAGTCTATCTCTGTGTTAAAAGATGCATCGTCTGCAGCATTATATGGTTCAAGAGGTGCCAATGGGGTTATCGTAGTCACCACCAAGGCTGCTAAAGAGGGGAAAACATCCATTGTGTTCTCCAGTAAAACCGGAGTCTCGAATTTTAATATGGCCCAGTTTAAACTGATGGGCGGACAAGAGCTTTACGATTACTGGGGCAGTTTTGCCAATCAGAAAGATCTACCAGACTGGTATAAAAGTAACCTGCTCCAGATCAATACGGATTGGGTGAAATTAGGTACCCAACATGGTCTTACCCAGGATTATAATTTATCAGTTTCCGGTGGAACAGAAAAAGCAAGGATCTATGCGGGGGGAAACTATTATAAAGAGAATGGTTCTGTGAAAGGGATGAGTTTTGATCGTTATACCGGAAGGCTAAACCTGGACTACCAGATCTCGGATAAGATTACCTTTAGCCCTAAACTTTATACAAGTTACAGCCAAACAGACGACCGCCAGCACAGTATAAATGCGATGTTTACCTATCTGCCCTGGGATAATCCATATACGGCAGATGGTAAAGTGGTGAATGCGCAGGCGGCTGGATCCAATTGGAGGGGCAGGGATCTTTCCAATTACCTGTATGATTTGCAATGGAATTATAGTAATAGCGGCCGTTTAAATGCGATGGCGAATGCGGATTTTAGTTATAAGATTCTCCCTTTTCTGGAATTTAAATCGACCAATAACATTACCTATTATTCTACCAAAGGGCTGGTTTATACAGATCCACAGTCTATTGCAGGGCTGGCAGATAATGGACGTATACAAAATTCGAATGCCTACAGGACAACGAGGTTTACCAACCAGATGCTCACTTTTAATAAGGTTTTTGGGAAACACAGCCTGAATGCTTTGGCGGCTTATGAATTCAATGATTATAAATACGAGGATAATTCTGCTACAGGAAAGGGGATTGTACCTGGTATTACGGTGTTGTCGGCCGCTTCGACCGCCCTTGGCGTAACGGGGGTTAAAAACGATTATGCGTTCCAGTCTGTTTTAATGAATGCCAATTACAGTTATGCAGATCGTTATGTTCTCCAGGCTTCATTTAGAAGGGATGGTTCGTCCCGTTTTGGATCAAATTCTAAGTATGGCAGTTTTTACTCTGTAAGCGGTGCTTGGAATATACACCAGGAGTCTTTTTTTAAATCGACTGCTGTGAACTATCTGCGTTTGAAAGCTGCTTATGGTGGGGTGGGTAATACACCGGAGACACTTTATCCTCAGTATGAATTATTCTCGGTGAATGCCCAATACAATGGAAGGCCTACTGCGTTTCCATCTGCATTGGGAAACCGGAACCTGACCTGGGAAAAAACATATGCTACCAATATTGGCCTGGAGGCCGGTCTATATAACAGGGTAAACTTTACGTTGGAATTGTATCAAAAAAACACCTCCGGTTTACTTCACTTTGTTCCTCTTCCATATATTTCCGGTTATAACGGCTACTGGGATAATATTGGCCGTGTGCTCAATAGAGGACTGGAGTTAACTATTGATGCAAAAGTGATCAAAACTGAAGCCCTAACCTGGAATTTAAACTTTAATCTGGGTTTAAACAGGAATAAAGTAAAGGAATTATATGGTGGGAAAAGACAAATTAATGGAAACCAGGTGATTGAAGAAGGGCAGGACATTAATACCTGGTATATGCGCAACTGGGCTGGCGTAAAGGCTGAAGATGGTACGCCGCAATGGGAAATCATTGATCCGAATACCGGTGCTAAAACACTGACAGGAAATTATGCCCAGGCTTCATTGCAGCGTGCTGGAAATGCCACGCCAAAGTATTTTGGAGGGGTCAACACCGATTTGAATTACAAGAACTGGTCATTGTCTGCTAACCTGGCCTTTACACAGGGTATTCTGGTTTACAACGCGGGCCGGGAATTGTTTGACAGTGATGGTGCTTATGCAACCTATAACCAGATGCAGTTAAAGAATGGTTGGTCAAGATGGACACCTGATAATCGGAATGCTACACATCCACAGGCATTCTATGGAGGTAATAATCGTTCGAACGGAGTTTCTACCCGCTATCTGGAAGATGGATCTTATCTGCGTTTGAGGAATGTTGCCTTGAGCTATAAAATAAACAACCGGCTTTTAGATCGGCTGAATGTAAAGGGAATCACGGCTAGCATTGCGTTAGATAATGTGTTCACAATTACCAAATATTCTGGACTAGACCCCGAGGCTGCAGCCAATGGTGACAACAATTCACCTTACCCGCTGCCTAAAAGGATTATGTTCGGTATTGATGTTAAATTCTAAATTTTCAAGACATGAAACCATTTATATACCTATCATTTCTATCCATGCTTTTGATGACTGCTTCCTGCAGTTTAAACAAAACACCATATGATTCCCTGACACCCGATGGATTGAATAATTCTCCGGGTAGCTTAAGATCTGCCACCGACGGCAATTACGCGAGGCTTAAAACCATGGCTTTGGGCTGGTACCGTATACAGGAATTTCCAGGTGATAATGTTTCTCTGAGTGGTGTAACGACATCTCACCTCATTTATTTGTACAATTACCAGCGTATTCCAACCAATAGTTTCGCCAATTCCTTCTGGCAGAACTCTTATCAGGTCATTGTTGCGGCCAATAAGATCATTGAAACGGTTCCTGCAGGGCAATCGGCCACAAACGATCAACTGTTGGGGGAAAACTATTACCTGAGGGCATTGCTTCATTTTTCGCTCTGTAATGTTTTTGGTCGTCCTTATAGTCAGGGTGCACAGAACCTTGGTGTCCCAGTTAAAATTGATGCTGATCCTAATAATCATCCTATTCGGTCTTCTGTTGGGGACGTTTATAAACAGGTAGTCGCTGATCTGAATACATCAATCACCTTGATGAATACTTATAAAGGCAGTGTATATGCCTCCCGGGAAGCTGCCTGGGCATTGCTTTCCAGGATTTATCTGTATATGGAGGATAACCAAAAGGCCATTGAATATGCTGATAAAGTCATCTCTTCGGGACGTTACAGTTTGTTGCCAACCTCAGATCTGGCCAATTATCCAGTTTTTAAACCAGAAGATAATAAAGAAACCATATTTTCGGTAAAATTTATACCTGACCAGGACCTGGCAGATAATGGCTGGAGTAATATCGGTTCTATTTATTCTACAATCAGTGGGGTTGGGTATGGAGAAATGTACGCATCGCAAAGTTTTTTGGAATTGGTGCAGAGATATCCTCAGGATATGCGCAATAAATTTGTTTCGCCACTATATTTAAATAATGGAAAAGAGTGGGCCATTTACACTAATTCGGCCTCACAATATGTTAAAGTACCTCTTTCGAAAGAAAACGGCCTGTATTACTATACCGATCAAAACAACCAGAAACAAGCAGTGGAAAAGGAGAACGGAGTTTCCGGCCTTCCGGTATATTCGATCAGATTGGCCGATAATTCCAAAAAAGCAGTAAGAGTGGAACCGGAGGTAGATATGCGTAACGGATACCCTAAGTATTTTATCATAAAGTGTTCGCGCCAGGAGGGGCAGCCCCAGCTGTGGTCGCCAATTATTTCCAGACTTGCAGAAATGTACCTGAACAGGGCAGAGGCAAATGCCAAGCTGGGCTTTAATGATGCGGCACTGACCGATCTTAACCTGATTCGCAAAAGGGCAGGGATTCCTGACCAGGGGTTGTATACACTCCAAAATCTGCCATCAGGCCAATCCTTACTAGACGTTGTATTGGATGAGCGGCGCTTGGAGCTGGCCTGGGAAGGGCACCGTAAGTTTGACATCTTCAGGAACAAACGAAACCTGGACCATAATTTCCCGGGTGTTCATTTAACTGGAAACGGGGCAATCAGGGATGTGCCATGGCAGAGCAATGCGATTGTAGAATATATTCCTGAATCTCAAATACTGGTACATAAGGGACTTGAGCAAAATCCATAACATCAAGAGGTTAAAAATGCCGGAAATGCTACCAACATTTCCGGCTAAATACCTGGGACAACGAAAACAAATTTTGTGAAATCAATTCTATTAAACCCCAAGCAGTATCAAATATAGCAATAATCTATGTCCAACAAAGCTGAAGGGATTATCGTTTAAAATATTTAAAAACCAATCTAAATCTGATGAAAGAAAATTTATTACAGGAGAACAGAAGAACATTTCTCAAAGGGGGGCTTGTTCTTGGTGGGCTCGCTTTGCTAAGCCCGGAAAAGGTAATTTCCAGCACTTCCCATACACAAGATGGTGAATTTAAGATTCTTACGGGACCTTACTTGCAGACTAACTTTGGGAACAGCCTCTCTATTTTATGGATTACGAGTAAAAACAGTGCCAGTTGGGTTGAATATGGCGAGACAGCCGACAAAATGGATAAAAAAGCTTATGGAAGAAGTGAATTGGGCTTAAAGCCCGCAGGTCGTTTAAATTGTGTGAAGCTGGAAAACCTGAAACCAGGTGTTTCTTATTTTTACAAGGTTGTATCCAGGGAAATCACTGATTTTCAACCCTATAAATTAACTTATGGAGAGAGTGTTTCTGGTGCAACTGAAAGTTTTGTCAATACAAATGTTGCAAAAGAGGAGATTTCCTTTGTTATGATCAATGATATTCACGACAGACCGAAGTCTATTCCTCAGTTACTGGATCTTGATAAAGGGAACAAGCGCGATTTTGTTTTCTTCAACGGCGATGTTTTTGATTATCAGACGGATGAAAAACAGATTATAGATCATATGCTTCAGCCCTGCGTGGACTATTTTGCGAAAACCACACCATTTGTCTATGTGCGGGGGAATCATGAAACGAGGGGGAAGTTTGCCCGTGATTTTGCTGCTTATTTTGATCATGTAGGCTATACAGCATTTACGTTGGGGCCTGTCCGTTTTGTGATCCTGGATACCGGGGAAGATAAAGAGGATACGCATCCCGTGTATGCTGGTATTGTAGATTTTGACCGGTACAGAGAAGAACAAGCTGTTTGGCTTGAGCATGAGGTTAATCGTAAGGAGTTTAAAAATGCACCTTTCCGTATTGTGATGATGCATATCCCGCCTCGTTATTCAGGCGATGCGCATGGGGCTGTTCATTGCACACAGCTGTTTGAGCCAATTATGAACCGTGCAAAAGTTGATCTGGTATTAAGCGGCCACACACATCAGTATAAGGTTCATGCGCCGGCTTCAAAGCTGAATAATTATCCGATCATTATTGGCGGTGGGCCGAGGGATGGTTTCAGAACTTTAACTAAGATTACCGCAAGTAAAAAACAGGTGCTGGTAAGTATGCTGGATGATTCTGGTAAAGAGGTGGGGGCGTATACGGTAACACGAAAATAGGCCTTTTTTGCAAAACAGCACGATCAGACGGATGTATTTAGCTGATCGTGTTGTATCTTTCTTATTCTTTTATCCAGTTGAAGTCAGATGTAACTAGCGTAAATTCTTTTCTGGTTAGCTCAACATTTACAGAATCATTGTAGAATTTACCTCGTAAGGTTAGGTGATCGGGACTTGGAATGGTATAGCTGAAATGATGTGTAGAATTGTCGTTTGAAAAATTAATCTCTATCTTTTTCTTTAGGGTATCAACATTGATCTTTCCCCGTTCCACATCATCATTTTGATACCTGAGACCAGACTCATATTCAGCACCTATCAGCAAGAGCTTCCAGCCTAAGTCGGTGGGCGTTGTTTCGTCGTTTTTTGTAATAGAATCTATACGATAGGCACCATAAAGCGGAGGTTTGACCATAATATTCGCGTAAGGCTCTTTCATCTCATACATATGAGCAAGCCCTGTAACTATTGCCAGAATAATAAAGGCATATTTCAACGTATATTTAGCGTACAAAAACCACTTTTTCTTGATCGTGGGTGCGGGCATAATTTTTAACGCTACAGCTTGTCCTTTAAAAAAGAAAGCTATCAGGCGCTTGAAATTTGGTATAAGTAAGAAAAGACAAAAGATAAAGAGTGCCGTGGAAAGCATTTTTACAGGTACATTATAAAAATAGTTTATTGCCATAATGTTTGCCGTTGTCATTAGTGACAGAAATGCGCCAATCGTTACTGTTTTTCTAAAAAACAACAGACAGGCAAATAACTCCGCAATTCCTATGAACAGATTATATCCTTTGGAAACCCCAAAGAAGTTCCAGGCTAAGCCCATTGAGTTCGATTCACCATAGTTTTGCGTAAGCTGTATAAGGCTGGGGAATGGAAATTGTGTTTTAGCGAATTTAACCAATCCATAGTTCAGGAGCATGGTGGCTAAATAGAAACGGATGGCTACGGTGAGCCAGTAATAGAGCTGGTTATAATGAACAGCTTTTCGGTCAATTACCGTCCATATGATGGTTCCTATTATTGAAAATAATGCCACCAGCAGGAGAGACACATAATGAAACAATGTATCACCACTTCCACTATAATGCATGGATGCGTCTTTAAGCAGCCCTAGATATTGTTTTGAAAACCATGGTACGAATTGCTGGAACAGTCCTAATGGATACTTTAATGCTAATATTAACAGAGGGGAAACACCATTATTGAAAATAATTATAAAAAGAAAGAATGCCAGAAAGATGAATCTGAAGCCTGTTTTTTGTGTCAGACTCCAACGGTTTTCTAGCTCTAAAGTATTGTCCATATATCTGTAGTTATATGTTTCTTGAGGATTAAATTAAAATGGTGTTTAATATAATAGGTACTATATAGCAA
>NZ_QAIL01000115.1 GCF_003061025.1 Pedobacter sp. HMWF019
GATTTAGGCTGATGCCGTCTTCTATAGCCTCAAAGCAGTCTCTTTTAAATTTAGAAAGTAAAATGACTTTATTATAATTATGGAAACTGTCTACAATTTCATCTGCAAGTCTTACAAAGCCATAAATAGAATAAATAGGTTGGCGAAGTCTTTCGTTTAAAAAATAGATACCTAATGAAAAACTTGTACTGTAACGCTTGGTAATCATTTCGCTGCATTGTGCTGATAACTTGTCAAATATTTCTTTCATAATTATTGATTTAGGTACTTTATAAGTTGTTGTGCTGCTACATTTCCGGAAATGATTGACGGGGGAACACCAGGGCCGGGTACGGTAAGCTGCCCGGCATAAAAAAGGTTGCTTATTTTTTTGTTTTTTAAGGAAGGTTTTAGATTTGCGGTTTGCATCAGGGTATTGGCCAATCCATAAGCATTTCCTTTATAAGAATTATAATCAGCAATGAAATCACTTACACAATAACTCTTTTTATAATCCAGGTGTTCCCGTATGGAAGTTCCTGTATATGCTTCCAGTCTATCCATAATCAACCGGAAATATCGCTCCCGGACTGTTTCAGGATCTTTTACATCTGGGGCAAGCGGCATTAAAATGAACAGGTTCTCGTGGCCCTTTGGTGCAACTGTAGGATCAGTGATACTTGGGCAGCACACATAGAACAGGGGGTTTGAAGGCCATTGTGCATCTTTATATATTTCGTGAGAATGTTGTTTTAAATCTTCGTCAAAGAATAGGGTATGATGGTTTAAGCGATCTACTTTTGTATTTACTCCAAGGTAGAAGATGAGACAGGAGGGCGCAAGGATTCTGTTTTTCCAATATTGCTCTGAATAATTTCTGTGCGGCTGGCTGAGCAATTTTTCTTCTATATGATGGTAATCGGCTGCAGCAATAACACCATCATAGACTTTGGCACCCTTTTCATAACTCAGTTTTACAATGTGTTTTCCTTCTACCTCTAGTGCGGTTACAGCTGTACCGGTGTGAAATTGGACGCCTTGCTTTTCTGCAACAGTTTTCATAGCCTGAATCACTTTTCCAAAACCACCCTTTGGATACCAGGTGCCTAGTTTTAGGCCAGCATAGTTCATCAAACTGTATAAAGCAGGTGTATCTTCAGGCATAGCACCAAGAAACAACACCGGGAATTCCATCAATGCGATAAGTCTGGGATCTTTGAAGTGTTTTTTTACATGTGAACTGAAAGAAGTAAATACCTGCAATTTAAACAGGCCTTTGATGAAGTCTATGTCTGCAAATTCAAATATAGATAGCCCTGGTTTATAGACTAGTTTTTCCATGCCTATTTTATATTTATATTCTGCTTCGGCCAAAAATTTCTTCAAATTTTCTGCGCTTCCGCTTTCAATAGATTCAAATAACTGACACAATTCCTCAAAATTGGCAGGAATATTCAATACATCGGTAGTACTGAAAACAACACTGAAACCTGGATCTAGTAATTGTAGTTCATAGAAATCTTCTGCTTTATAACCGAAATCATTGAAAAACTTTTCAAATACTTCGGACATCCAATACCAGCTTGGCCCCATGTCGAAAACGTAGCCATTATCTGTTATAAGTTGGCGGGCCCTGCCTCCGATTTCGGCGTTTTTTTCGTAAACATCTACATGGTAACCTTGTTTTGCCAGGTAAGCTGCAGCGCTTATTCCGGCAAAACCAGAACCTATAACAGCAATTTGTAAGGTTTTTTGAGTTAAATTATTTAGCATCCAGGATGTTGATTTATTATGTTGTGTTAAATCAAATGTTTATTAATACAAATATATACTAATATAGTTTAGATTTGTACTATTGTGCAGTGTATCCTATAACTAAATTTGAGATTAGAAGGAAAATAAAGCATTAATGGTATTGTAATGTATTTAAAGACAGTCTTATTAATGATGAAAAACAATCTGCGAAGCAAGCATGAGTATTAAAAATAACATAGAAAATACGAATAATTAATAATCCAATGAAAATACTGCTAACGGGTTCAACCGGTTATATTGCTCAACGTTTGCTTCCGGTTTTACTTGAGCACAAGCATCAGGTAGTTTGTTGTGTCCGGAATAGAAATCGCTTTGATACAGAAAAATTTGCAGAATTTGATTTGGAAGTAATTGAGGTGGATTTTTTGAAAAAAGAAAGCCTTGCTCATATACCTGCAGATATAGATGTGGCATACTACCTTATGCACTCTATGTCGTCTGAAAAAAATGACTTTTCTCAGGCGGAACTGTTAACCGCAATTAATTTTAAGCATTCTGTAGAGCAGACGAATGCAAAACAAGTTGTTTTTTTAAGCGGAATCGTTAACAGTGAAAATTTGTCTAAACATTTACTTTCCCGTCTAAATGTAGAAGAAACGTTAAAATCGGATGGTTATGCGCTAACGACTTTACGAGGAGGTATTATTGTAGGCTCTGGGAGTGCCAGCTTTGAAATTATCAGGGATATTATAGAAAAGCTTCCAGTAATGATTGCACCAAAGTGGCTTAACACACGTTGCCAGCCAATTGGTATTCGTGATGTGCTGCATTTTCTTGAAGGAGTTTTAATGAAAGATTATGCTTTAAATAAGGCTTTTGATATCGGGGGGCCAGAGGTCATTACCTATAAAAATATGCTTCTGCGGTTTGCTAAAGTTAGAGGTCTTAAACGCAAGATCTTTATTGTTCCTGTAATGACTCCAAAACTATCTTCCTACTGGCTTTATTTCGTGACTTCCACATCTTATCCATTAGCAAGTAATTTAGTGGAGAGTATGAAGGTTGATGTTATAGCTAAGCCCAATCAGCTACAGGAAAAATTAGGCATTGAAACCATGACCTATGAAGAGTCAATAAGACTGGCATTTGGAAAAATTGAGCAAAATCAGGTGATATCCAGTTGGAGGGATGCTATGAATAATGATGCTTATCCAGATAGATTTAAAAAACTGATTGAGGTTCCTCAGGAAGGATGTTTTAAAGATGTGCGTTCCATGAAAGTAGATGATCCTGAAAGAGTACTACATAACATCTGGTCTATCGGGGGGGCAACAGGCTGGTATTATGCAAACTGGCTTTGGGACATCAGGGGGTTTTTAGATAAACTGTTTGGTGGCGTAGGCCTCCAAAGGGGAAGAACAAATTCTGACCGCCTGTCTGCAGGGAGTGTAATTGATTTTTGGAGGGTGATTCTTGCGGATAGACAAAATCGTAGGTTGTTGTTGTACGCAGAAATGAAGTTGCCTGGAGAGGCCTGGTTGGAATTTAAAATAGATAAGGAAGACATATTTATACAAACCGCGACTTTTCGTCCGCTAGGCATAGCAGGCAGATTATACTGGTATTCTGTTTTGCCCTTTCATGCTTTTATTTTTAAGGGAATGCTGAAGAATATAGCTCGCTATAATCAATTAAAAAAAACATTGAACGATGAAAATTTAAATATACCCTAATCTGTACATTCTATGAAAAAGATACTCGCCTTTGCTAACACCGCCGCTTTAATTCTCACTATTTTGGTCAATTATATTTCAAATGCCGGAATGCTGAATGGCAATACCATGAAAAAGATTTCTGATAAATATTTCAATTATTTTACCCCGGCAGGTTATGCCTTTTCCATATGGGGACTTATTTATCTTGGTTTATTGAGTTTCGTCTTTTATTCTGTGCGCAGTCTTGCTAAAAATAAGGACGAGAACTCGGTACTTTTGAAGATTGGGTGGTGGTTTGTACTTTCCTGTTGTGCAAATTCTCTTTGGGTGGTTGCTTGGCTGTCTGACTATACAGGTTCTTCGGTTCTCTTAATGGGGGTTTTATTGATCTGTCTGCTAAAAATTATTGTGAATACACGTATGGAACTGGATGCTCATCCTTTTAAGATGTACCTTTTTGTATTTTGGCCATTTGCGTTATATTCCGGATGGATTTCTGTTGCCTTAATTGCTAACATTGCAGCTTTCCTTACCAAAATACATTGGAGCGGCTGGGGAATTTCCAGTGTTACCTGGACGATGATTATGATCTGTGTCGCGGGACTGATTAATATATTCATGATCAGGGTGCGCAATCTTCGAGAATATGGAATAGTTGGGATTTGGGCACTTGTAGCCATTGCTGTGTCTAATAAGCATGCAAGTGGCAGTATAGGTGTTGTCTATACTTGCTACACCGTGGCAACTGTTTTATTGATTTTTATAGTAATTAGTGGTCTGAAAAATCGGAACAGTTCGTTGGAAAAGATGTAAGGACGGGTTATGATTATCAGAGGTTTTACTAGAAAAGAAAGGTCATTCTCATGAAGATGACCTTCCTTTTTTAAATGGATAAAAAGTCATCCTCCAGATCCAATACGAAATCTTCATCACGCAGATGAGTTACTTCCATGGATTTCTCATAGTTGGTTGATTTCTTGGAGAAAAAATCATGCTGTGTAGTCTCCAGATTTAAACCGTTCAATACAATAGGGTTCACCTCCTTAACTTCGAATATTTCTTCAAAACCGAGGTTCATAAGTGCTTTATTGGCATTGTATCGTACATATTCTTTTACCTCTGCGGTAAGCCCTATATCCGTATAAACCTCTTCGGTATATTTAAGCTCGTTTTCGTAGAGTTCATGCAACAGATTGATCAGTCTGTCTTTTACTTTTTCCGGGTTTGGAAGAGTCTTATAAATATCTTGTGCCAGAAGACCGACAAATACACCATGTATGGATTCGTCGGCTACAATTTTTTTGATGATGTCTGCACTGGCCACCATTTCACCCTGTCCACACAACCATAGCGGCATAAAAAATCCACTATAGAATAAAAACGATTCCAGCAATACGGAAGCACCCAGTGCCATATAGAGGTCTTCTGTATTAACTTGCTTTTTATCAAGACTGCGGTAGTATTGATCTATCGTAGCAGCCTTAAATTGTAAGTGTTTGTTGGAATGGACCCAGTCAAACAATTCATTGATTTCCTGAGTGGTGGTTACCGTTGTAAAAATAGTGGAATAGGATTTGGCGTGGATCGCTTCCATCATGCACATAAAAGAAAGTACGGCTTTATTTTGAAGGGAATCAATATGGTCAAGAATCTTAGGCATGCCGGTATGGCTCTGTAAAGTGTCCAGTAAGGTTAGGCCACCCAGAGCTTTTTTGTAGGCTTCCTGGATTTCGGGACTCAGGCCTTTCCAGCTATCAATGTCTTTAGAAGGAATGTACTCGGTATCTACCCAGAACTGCCTGATGTTTTGTTCCCAGAACATAGCGGTATAATCATTTTCTGGTGTGTTCCAGTTTACGGCTTTAAATTGTGTCATTGTATATTGGGATTAAACTGAACAGGAAATGCATTCATCAATAGATGCTTTGCGTGTTCGGGTATAGTATAATGATTTAAGTCCCGCTTTGTGGGCATATATATAATATTTAGCCAGATCACGGGTATTGTCTTTTGTATTGGTATGCAGTATGGTGGAGATGCCCTGGTCTACATGACGCTGTATAACGGATACCAGACGAAGAACATTTTTCTGATCCATATCATAAGCCGATTTATAGAAAAAATAATTGTCGTTATCCAGATAAGGCATAGGATAATAAGTGGTGCTGTCTCCGTACTCTCTTACTTCTATGGTGTCTACAACAGGCATAACTGAGGCTGTTGCATTCATGATATAAGAGGTGCTTTGATTTGGTGCGATGGCCATGCGGTAGGCATGGTATACGCCGTATTGTTGAACATCAGTTTTCAATTGCTCCCATTCAGTTTTGCCAGGAATGGTCATTCCCTGAAACAGGAGCTTGATCTTTTCTGTTATGGGATGGAACTCTGAATGGGTATATTTTTCAAAGTAACGACCATTCGCATAGTCCGATTTGTCAAACCCTTCAAAGCTTTGCCCTTTCTCCCGGGCAATTTCCATCGATGCTTTTAAGGAGTAAAAGTTAACCATCATAAAGAACACATTGCAGAAATCAAGCGCTTCTTTACTTTCGTACATGATGTAATTTTTGGCCAGATAACCGTGCAGGTTCATGGCACCAAGACCTACACTATGAAGTTCTTTATTTGCTTTTTGTACGCTTGGCACCATTTCAATATTAGTCATATCTGAAACCACAGTAAGCGAACGCATAGCGGTCTCTACGGTTTCTTTGATTCTTTTATTTTCCATTACCGTAGCAATGTTCAAAGAACCCAGATTACAGGAAATACCATAACGGATCTGATCTTCTTTACCATAAATATTGATATCGGAGACATCAGATATTTGCATAATTTCGGTACATAGATTGGAGAATTTAACGTTACCAAGATCTTGCAAGGCATGCTCTTTGTTCGCATTTCCTTTAAAGAACAGGTAGGGATAGCCACTTTCTTTTTGTGTCTGTGCAATTTTAACCATCAGATGGCGTGCATTGACCTTTTTCTTTCTGACTTTTGGGTTGCTGATCAACTCGTCATACATTTTATCCATATCCATTTCATCCAGATAGATGCCATATTGTTGGAAAACGGTATGCGGATAGAAAAGGTAACATATGCCATCCTGAGCAGCAAGATCCATAAATTTGTCTGGGATCACAACGCCGATAGACAGGGATTTAATCCTTACTTTTTCGTCAATATTGATTTTCTTACAATCCAAAAATTCTTCTATGTCAATATGGAAAATATTAAGGTATACAGCGCCGGCACCTGGTCTTTGTCCAAGTTGATTGGCATAAGAGAAGGTGTCCTCGAGTATTTTCATAACAGGAAGGATTCCGCTTGAGCGTCCGTCTACGCCTTTAATCGATTCTCCCCGTCCACGGATTTTTGATACATTAAAGGATACCCCGCCGCCTATAGAGGAGAGTTTCATGGCCGAGTCTATCGCATACCCAATACCATTAATATTGTCACCAATTTCGTCTAAAAAGCAGGATACGAGTTCTCCTGAGCGTTTTTTGCCGGCATTTAGAAAAGTAGGCGTGGCAGGTTGATATTCCTGGTCGATGAGGATTTCAGCATATTTTAAAGCTTGATCTATTTTGCCCTGTGCAAGAAATAAAGAAACAGCCACTACACGATCCTCATATCTTTCCAGAAATTTTTCTCCGGAATCGTCGCGCAGCGCGTAACTTTGAAAGAATTTAAAAGCACTCATGAAAGACTGAAAGCGGAATTTTTTTGCGTAGACAAATTCATATACGCGCTCGAGTTCTTCAAAAGTATATTGTTCATAAAAATTGATGTAATAATTATTTTCGATCAGATAGTCGATCTTTTCCTTTAACGTGTAAAAGAATACAGTGTTTTTATTGATATAATCCAGAAAATAGGATCTCACTGCATCTTTATCTTTGTCAAGACTAAATTCGTCGTCTTTTTTTATCATGATCTCGTTATTGAGCAAGATCCATTTCTTTGTTATCATATGTCTTGGTTTAGGAGATGAATTAATTTTTGAACGTCTGGTTGCGTACCGGAGAGTTCAAATTGCAGCAGGATGGGCAAGTGATAGGCCGCTGCAATCTTTTCTGCTGCTTTGGCAAAGTTAGCGCCCCAATTTCTGTTGCCGCTTGAAGATACCGTCATGATGTATTTCGCATGACGTTTTAAGAAATCAACAGTTCTTTCTGGCACTTCACCTATTTGAGTGGTATAGGTAACCAGATGTCCGGGCTTTTTAATTTCTAAATCGTCTGTAATGCGTACAATATCCCATCCAGTTACTACTTTTATTTTGTTTACAAAACGTTCTACATTGCCTGTTTTACTGTCGTAATAAATTAGTGGAGCCATCACATTACCGTATTTAAATTGCGGTTAAAGCAGATAATTCCTCTGGTTTAAAACCAATGATCCTTTGTATTTCTTCTTCTTTTTCCAGTACGATAACCGTTGGTACCGAGTGTACTTTATATTTTACAGCTGTTTCCGGTTGATCAAACGGGTTGATCGTTTCGTAATGAATACCTTTTTGATTGAGGTATTGAGATACCATTGTGCATGGCGCACAATCATTCTTTTCAAATTTCAAGATTCTTTTCATCGTAGACTGTTTAAATTATCAAATGCCCTTTCCGGAACTCTTTCAAATCTCTTTCTTTTGTTAAGAATCTTTCTAAATAGTTGTCCACATTACTCAGTCAATCATTCAAAATTTCTGATAAATTCGATCAAAAAAAAATATAAGATATTAGATTACTGGGTAAAAGAAACATAAACCGATGTTAAAAACTTTTAGTCATCTCCAACCAGGAACTATTGCTTTGGTAATCTTCTATTACCTGGTTGGAATTGTTAAAACCTTGAAGCGTGACCAGAGCCGAAACTTCCTGTTGCACAGTGGTGATAGCGTTTTTAATCAGATCTTCTCTAAAACCTTTGTCCTGCATTTCAAGTACATACGATATGCAGATGATGCGTGCAATAATCTTTCCCAAATCAACGAGTTTTCGTTGTGGCAGGTTCTCTTCTATCTCAAAAGATAATGTCTTCCGGAAGTGTTCACCTGCTCTTTGTGTAAGTGGAAAGTCTTCAAGAAATTCAATCAAATTCCGGAGTTTATGCTTCTTCATCATTTTTCCTGTCGTTTCTGCAATCTGGGCATAGAGCATTTCATTAGATCCTTCAAAAATTTGAAAAGGTCGGCTGTCCATAATTCCACGTCCACCAATATGGGAAGTACGGTAACCATTTGCTCCTGATAGCTGGACCAGCAGGTGGGCGCATTCCTGCATTAAATCTGTGACCACTGTTTTCATGGCATTTGCTTCCATGCCTTCGGCGGCAAGATTGTGGTTAATTCCGCTGATCTGACTGCTGCGTACGCACATCGCAGAGCAGATGGTATAGGCGGCCTGCATTCTGGATAGCTGGAACTGGATATTGTCCAGGGCGATGAGTTTGCTGTTGCCTATATTTCTTTGCTGGCAGTGAGCCAGTGCTTCATCCAACATTCTTTTGATAAAGCCCATACCCATTCCGGGAAACTGCATTCTGCTCCGGTGTAAGATGTCCAGCATCATCTTGATACCAGTAGTTTCGGGCTGCAGTTTGTAATTGGAGGGTACATGAATGTCTAGTTGATTTAGTCCGTAGGGAATCATATAAAGCCCTGGGTTGTCGTAATATTGTTCCACAACAATCTGTTGCCCGGCTTTGGTCCTGTCACAAAGAAAAAAATCAATGTCTCTAGATAAATCTCCGTTGTCTTTTTGGTTTCGTGATGCGATCAGCCAATAATCTGCCATACCAGTGAGTCCTTGCCAATGCTTTGTTCCTTTGATATGATATCCGTCAGTACTTGTTTTGTTGGTGGTTTTCATATTCAGAGCGTCACTTCCAAAATCTGGTTCAGTGATCATTAATCCACCCATATTTTGTTGTTCAAGAAAACGTTTAAAGATTTCAGGTCGAAGGGATGGATCTGCATATTTGGCAACTGGTTCTAAAAACAGTGCAATATTGATTCCGAATGTAAGGGATAGGGGAAGGGATTCATAGGAGGCTGCGGCAAGGATGCCCAGGCATTCTCGGACTTGACATCCGCGACCGCCATAGATTTCGGGTATCGCTGCTGCAAGTGGTCTTTCCGCCATGATCTCCTCCAATACGTTTTTGGGGAGGCCTCTTTCCAGACTGATCTGATCAATATTATATTTCTCTCTGAAGATGTATTTGAGGCGTAATTCAAAATCGTGTATGTATTCCGGAATCATCTATTTCGTAAATCTAGGTTCAGGCCAAACTTACGAATATTATTAAGAATCTTTCTAAATAATTTACTAAGGTTAAATAACCTCAGTAAATTATTTGAATTGATTTTTATTTCATGCTATCATGAATTTTATTAATCATATCCAGGTGGGATTGAACTATAGGCGTTACTTTGGTAGCAAAGGCCTTAAGATCTGCATCTTTTCCATCTTTAGCTTCGTCCTGCATTAATTTAAGCGTGGACTTGTGGCCATCTATCATCGTCTGAACATAATCTTTATCGAAATCAGCACCTGATTTTTTGTTCAGTTCGTCCATTTTTTTCTGATGGTCTGCATCTAAAGTACCAGGTAAGGTGATGTTTTTCATTTTTGCAATTGCTTTTAATTCTTCATTCGCCTGGCCGTGATCTTTGACCATCATTGTTGCAAATTCTTTGATTTTAGCATTGCTGCTTTTACTTAAAGCTAATTTTCCAAGTTCTACTTCTGCCATACCTCCCGCTGCTGCTTTTGTTGTAAATTCAGCGTCTGATTGATCAACGGCGATTCCACCAGTAGCTGCCGCGTTTGAGGTTGTATCTTTTACTTTGTTTAAACTGTCGGCGGTATCTTTGGCATCGTGATTGCCATTCCCGCATCCCTGAAATGCAAATGCAGCTGCAGAGAAGGATAATAGATAAAATAATTTTTTCATAGATTTAAGATTTTGTTTCTCTCTTAACAAATGAAAACAGAAATGGTTTAGATCTGTTTAATGCGTGTACCTTTTTGGTTTGCCTATGTATAAACTGTTTTTGTGCTTCATATTTCTTTTTACCACATTTGTCTGTAATGCACAGTTTAGCGACAGTACGAATTATTATGTCAATTACACTTCTACGGGTTCTTTGAATACGACTAATGATAATCGCTCTTACTTATTAAACAACGCCGTAAAATTAAATATCCGGAAAAAGGGAATGAGTTTAAACTTTAATAACAATTGGGTTTATGGCCAACAGGACAGGGAATTGACTAATAATGATTTTTCCTCTTCACTTGATTTTAACCTTTATAAAAATGCCTCACACTTCTTCTACTGGGGACTAACCAATTACAATACAAGTAAATCTTTAAAGGTAAACAATCAACTCCTTGCTGGCGCGGGAGTAGCTTATAGTATTTATGATAGAGAAAATGCTTATCTTAATTTAAGTAATGGAATTTTATTTGACAGCAGTGATCTGATTGTTGACGACGCTCCTGACGTGTACCATACTTACCGTAATTCTTTGAGGGTAACCTTTAAATTTATAATCCGAAAGGTGATTATCTTGAATAGTTCAACTTACTATCAGGTTTCTCTAAAACAAGGTGATGATTATATCTTTAAAACCAATAATTCCTTATCGCTTAAACTCAATAAATGGCTCAGTTTCACTACTGCTTATAATTTCAACCGTGTATCCAGAACAGATCGACAAAATTCATTACTAAGTTATGGATTGACTTTTGAACGGTATTTTTAAGCTGTCACAGATACAGTTTTTGGCAGATAAGACAATAAAATGTTCGTCTTTTGGTTTTTCCCAAATATTCCTTTTTTAAAGAATGTCCAAAAGGACAGATTTTTCTGGTGTTAACCAGCCAGTGCTTTTTAAGTGTAAAAGCTTTTTTCCATTCCAGAAAATCAAAACTGTATTTCCGGGCTTCTGTGATTAAAAGCTTGAGTTTAGGCAAAGGTATCGCATTTATTTTACTCAGGGGCTGTATGCTTACCCTGTATAGAACCTCATTTTTTATAATATTTCCTACACCTGAGAAAATCTGCTGATCCAGTAAAATATCGCATATCAAAGAATCTGGATGTGACCTTACTTTTTTTAAGGCTCTCTTCGGGTCCCATTCTTCTGCCATTACATCGGCCGACCAATCGTAGCTGAGGTCTGTTTTTCCTTCTATGTATTTTAAAGAACAAGTGTAGAAATTAAGCTCTGCATTTTTGAACAATAGACTGAGCCTTTCGGGAGTGTCTTTACGTTCGTTAATTCTGTAGCTGCCAAACATCATAAAGTGTATCCTAAGGGTGAAATTTTTAAAACAGATCAAAAAATGTTTACCCCAGCTTTTAACTGCGATGACTTGCTGATGCAGCATTCTGTCCTTGTCTATCGTTGTATTTCCACTAACAGCTAAAATTTCTGTTCCTTCCAGATGTAAAGGCTCAATGAGTTCTCTTAATATAACAATTGATGGTCCTTCGGGCATAAAAAAAAGAATTTGTAAAGTAATGAAGAACAGGTTTTTAACGAATAAGTTTTAAGAAAAAAAAGATTTAATTTTATAAACAATCGGCAGTTGCAAAGGTTAGTAGGGTACATCGAACTAAAAAAACAAAAATTATGGCAACTACAACAAAAGCAACAAGCAAAAAAGGATCAAAAGTATCCGGAATGACTGGCAAGATGAAAGATTCTGAATTTCACGAATTTTTTGTTGATGAGTTAAAAGACATTTATTGGGCAGAGAAGCATCTGGTAAAAGCCTTGCCTAAAATGAAAAAAGCAGCAACCAGCCCTGAGTTGGCAGCCGCATTTGACAAACATACTGCAGAGACCCAGACGCATATTGAAACGCTGGAGAAGGTGTTTGAATTATTAGAGGAAAAGCCTGTGGCTAAAAAATGCGATGCCATGGCTGGACTGTTGGAAGAAGCCAATAGTATTATTGAGGATACAGATGAAGGCACCATGATAAGGGATGCCGGTTTAATTCTTGCCGCTCAAAAAGTAGAACATTATGAAATTGGTACCTATGGTACTTTAAGGACGTTTGCAGAATGTATGGGACATACGGAAGTAGTTGACTTACTGCAGCAGACCTTGGATAATGAAAAGGCAACCGATGAAGCTTTGACGCAGGCAGCTGAAGCTTCTATTAACGATGCTGCCGTAGCAGAATAATTATTTATCTAATCCTTATTGAAAAGAGACATCTTTTGATGTCTCTTTTTTTATTTTTTGAAATAATTATTAACAGTTTCAATGAGGAATTGGATATCAAAAGGTTTTGAAATCATTCCGTCGGGCTTGCAATATTTTTCATCCATCTTACCTAGGTCGTGAGAAGCGGAGATCATAATAATGCCTGTATGTGAAGTTTGTGGATTACTTTTGATCTCATGGCAGATTTCCCTGCCGTCACGATCTCCAAGCATTACATCGAGTAAAATAAGTTCCGGCTGAAAACTATCGATCTTATCTGGTACATCGGTGCCGTTAAATATACCGTCTACCTCATAACCTTCTAGATCAAGAATTATGGTCGTAATCTCAACGATATCATGATTGTCATCTACAACAAGTATTTTATTCATCTGATTAAGTTTATTATATTATTCCGGTAGTCCAGGGAGTTTTATTCCTGCAGTTTTTAATTTTGTCATCAGATGTTCCTGAAATATGAATTTAGCGTCGTTAAATCCGTGGGCATTCAGCCATACATTTACCATAACTTTATAGCCGCTCTCTTCCAGTGCAGAAACGCCAATTCTGCTTTTTGGGCTGATAAGTACATCTTTACATTCTTGAACAGCCTGTTGCATGACTGGTTTTAGTGTTTCAAAATCAATGCCATAACCGAATTTTATTTCAATATCGAGTCTTCTGTTCCCAATAGTACTAATGTTGATGATGATCTCGTTGGAAAGCTTACTGTTGGGTACAACTACAGTCCGATTGTCAAATGTAGTTACAATGGTGTAAAAGATCTGTATAGAGCTTACTGTTCCTTCCTGTCCCTGGGCAATAATGTTATCTCCAACCTGGAATGGTTTCAGTAAAAGTATAAGCACACCGCTCGCGAAATTCTGCAGCGTTCCAGACAAAGCCAGTCCGGCGGCTACACCAAAGGCGCCGATGAGTGCAGCAAAAATGGTCATTTGTATTCCTGCAATCTGCATGGCACAAATCACAAGCAATACCCTAAGCATAGTGACCATTAAACTTGTTAGAAACGGCCTTAGCGAGGAGTCTACATCCTTGTGGTGCATGCGGTTAGTCATCCATCTGGAAAGTATTTTGATAAGCCAAAAGCCTATAGCCAATACAAGGATGGCAAATAAAAGATTTGGACCATTTAAAATAATCCAGTCAAAAATCTTATCGTAAAAATCGGTGGTTTTCTTTAAAGGATCTTCTTTCATGAAATTGGATTTAAAAGAGAGCCGTTAAATGATAACGGCTCCTTTAATAAAAACAAATTATACACTCACGAAGAAATAACATGATCTGTGGAAAAAAGTTTTTGATAATAACGGAGCGTATTGCCGATATCAATATCAGGTGAAAATACGCTGCAAGAACGCGTAGAAATACTCGTGTCTCTGTTTAAGCGAATGGAGAAATTTGGATATGAGTATTAACCTTCAATCTATTTAAAATTTAAATCTTATGAAAAAGATCAATTACTTATTAATAGGCCTTGCAATGATCGGATTATTTGCACTGTCCTGCAGTAAAGATGGTGCACAAGGGCCTGAAGGACCAACGGGGCAAACCGGCCAGCAAGGAGCGGTTGGTCCAGCAGGTCCCATTGGTCCTAACGGAAAAGCTGGGAGCGTGATTTATAGCGGAACGACGTTACCTGAGGCCGCACTGGGGGCTGTTGGTGATTATTATCTGAATAGTTCTACGAGCCTGCTTTATGGACCTAAAACTGCGTCTGGATGGGGAACTGCCTTTTCTCTTAAGGGAAGTACGGGCGCAACAGGTGCTAGTGGTGCCGCTGGAGCTACCGGTGCTACCGGAGCAGCAGGAACTCCAGGAAGTAAAATATTAAGTGGTTCTGGTATCCCAGCCGCTTCATTAGGCGCTATTGGAGATTATTATCTGGATAAAATTAATTTTATGCTTTATGGGCCTAAAATTGTATCAGGATGGGGGCCGGCAGTATCTTTACAAGGGCCAGCCGGGACAGCGAATGTATTGTATTCAGGTTGGAACTATGCATCAAATTTTAGGGATACGATAGCCGACAATACAAATATGCATGCCGCAGACTTATCTGCACCTGCATTAAGTGCTGATTATTTGGGAAATGCGGTTTACCAGGTTTACTTTACTTTTGGTGGCGGGGTCTATACTTTACCTTATACCAGTTATGCAGGTGGAAAGTTAAATACTATGTCTTATTTTCCAAGGCTCAAGCATTTTATTATTACACGGTTTACTGCCGATAATTCAAGTGGTTTAAATAGCATAGCATTGTCTACTTTATTGCAATATCGGTATGTTATTATACCAGGGGGAACGAAGTTGATGGCCTCGAAACACATCGATATCAATAATTATGAGGAGGTGAGGAAGTTCTTCAGGATACCTGACTAGTTTGGTTTAGAAAAATAGAAAAAGGGGTAACTACTCTGCAGAGTAGTTACCCCTTTTTCTATTTTTCATTCCGAGCCAAGTCATTGCTTTTAGAAAGCAGTTTTGCGCTTTCTGCCAGGTTGATGAATTCGGTACGATAGCCTTCTTCATCTCTTCCCTTTACCTGCAAAGGTTTCCATTTTACTATCTTTAAGATTACCCATTCCAAAACCGAGGACTGATAAACTGATCCCACTGTTTTTTTCATTGGCCACCAATTTTTCCATATCCTCATCGCTCGAAGCGCCCACATTAAAATCTCCGTCGGTGGCTAATATAATCCGGTTGTTTCCCTGTTTGATGAAATGTTCCCTGGCAATTTGATAGGCCATTTTTATGCCATCTGATGACCAGATGTACTACCCAGTTTTAAGCCGGCTGTACCAGCGTAGGTTACAATAGCAACGTGATCTTCTGGCCTCAGCTGATCTGCCAGCATTTTCATGGAGGCTTTGAACAGCGGAAGCCTGTTAGGGCCTTCCATAGAGCCGGATACATCCAGTAGAAAAACCAGATTAGAAGGAGGCAGCTGTTCTGTTTTAAGTGCTTTTACTTTTAATGCTATGCGCAGTAAGCGGTGTTGTGTATTCCATGGGGCAGAAGATAGTTCAGTATGTATAGCAACAGGATCCTGGTTAACAGGACCTTGAAGATCATAATGAAAATAATTTAACAACTCTTCAGTACGAACCGCATCCTTTGGTGACAATTGGTCCTGGTTGATTAACCTGCGCATGTTGCTGACTGATAACCCATTACCCTGACTTCCTGAAGAGAAGTTTTGGAGGGCTGCAGCCAGATATCGATTGTATTGGACTTTTTTACTTCTATCTGCTGGAATTCGTAACCAATCATGGAAAAGAGCAGTACCACTTTTTCCTCTTTAGTGGTCAAAGAATATTTTCCATTGCGATCCGTTGATGTGCGAATATTTGTACCTTTTACGTAAACAGCGACAGCAGGTATTGGTTTTTTGTCATCTGCACCATATACACTTCCGTGAATGGTACGGGCGGTGCTGTTGAAGGTCGTTGGACCTAAGAGCAGCATGATCAAATAAATAAATCTTTTCATATTATGGATTTTTGCAGGGGGATGCATCCCTTTTAAAATTTCCGTAAACGAATAGAAAAAAAGTATTTTTACAGGAATGAATTGGCTCAAACGCTCTAAAGATACAGATCCGCCCAATGATGCAGCCTTGCTGAAGCTTTATCTGGAAACGGGTGATCTTGCCCCGCTTGGTGAATTGTTTCGTGCCCATTCTTCTATGGTCTATTATGTTTGCTATCGTTATTTGCAAGATAGTGAACAAAGTAAAGATGCGGTGATGCAGATTTTTGAAGAGTTGATTGTTAAAGTGAAAAAACAGGAGATCCGTCAGTTTGGGAGCTGGTTGTATGTACTGAGTAAAAACTATTGTTTAATGCAGTTGCGGTCTTCAAAAAACAGGCAGCATGTGGCTATTGATGATTTTGTGGAATTTCCTTTGAAACCGCATCAGGAAGATTTGGAAGAGAAAGAACGTCAGCTGACAGCCATGGAGAAGTGTCTGGAAAGGCTGCCGGAAAAACAGAAGCAGAGCATCAGTTTGTTTTTTCTTAAAGAAAGGTGTTATAAGGAAATTGTAGATTTTACAGGGTTTAGCTTAAATGATGTTAAAAGCTATATACAGAACGGGAAAAGGAATTTAAAAATTTGCATGGAGAAAAATCGTGAGTAGCCAGGACAACATAGCGTTGATAAGGCAGTATCTGAGAGGAGAGCTGGATGAACGTGCAATGTATGCGTTAGAAAGACGCGCACAGCATGATCCTGAGTTTATGGATTTGATGATGGGGATGGAGCTGGCTGAAGGACGACTACACCAGGATAATTTAACGGAAATTGATCAATTGATTTCCCGGCGTACAGTGGGAGCTAAAACCAGTAAAATGATTTTATGGAAAATACTTGCTGCAGCGGCCTCGTTATTTATAGTGATGGGGATAGCGGTTTTCTGGATGACCGGAACTCAGGAAGTGAAACTTTTCCGGCAGCCTTCTGTTTCTGCAAAAGCACAGCCTGTTTCGCCACCAGATTCTGTAAGAAATCAGCAGCAAGTTCTTACACAAATAACACCTCAGAAATATCAGCAGTCGCTTCGCAGAAATAGTTCTGTTACAAAACGAATCCAATCAAATACTTTATCTCCTAAGGTCGCTGATGTTGAAAATAAGAAAGAAGATTCGCTGTATACAGCGAAGACAAGCCTGGCTGAAGTGGCGGTTGTAGGTTTTACAACTGAGAGGAAAAAATCCGTTACTGCCTCTTCCCAGATCATAATTCCGGGCACGGAGTTAACTCATGCTTTGGAGGGGAAAGTTGCCGGTGTAAGTGTAAAATCTGGCCATTCAGATACGCCTGTATTAATGAAGGGGGTTGTTAAAGATAAACAAGACAATTCTCCTCTGCCTGGCGCAGTAGTCAGGATACGAGGTGCATCATCTATAACAACTGCGACAGATGTCAAAGGTGAGTTTACATTGTCCGTTCCTTCAAAATTAAAAAACAAGGATCTGGTGGTGTCGGCGTTAGGCTATGATCAGGAACAAATAAAGTTCAAAGGCAAGGACAGTTTGGATGTTGCCTTAAGTCCAAGCACAAGCAGTTTAAATGAAGTTGTGGTAGGTTATGGGACGAAAAGGAAAGTCCGTTATCCTGAGCCAGTCATCGGATGGACAGCCTACCAAAAGTATCTTAAGCATGAAGCGATTCTTCCGGATGGTCAGCGAGGGACAGTGAAATTAGAGTTTAATGTAGATGCTCAGGGTAATCCTGTTCATGTGAGGATCAAAAAAGGTTTGTCTGAAAAAAATAATCAAAAAGCGGTGGAGATACTGATGGAAGGTTCAAAATGGACGACTGATCCTCAGGATTCAACACAGGTTATTCGCCTCAAAATTAAATTTCAAAAGTAAGATTGGCTTAGCGTAAGTGCTGAAGTTAGCTTTCAAGCTGTTTTAGCGTGCGGTTTAAACTTCTTACAGAGATTCCCAGATAAGCTGCCATATCTTCTTTAGATAATCGGATTTTTTCTACCTCCTGGAGTTGGAGTAGTTTCGACAAGCCATATTCTACTGTATATAGTTGCTGAAAAGAGGCCCTGCTGCTGGTGTTGGAAATGCGGTCTGTCAATTCAAACAGCAAAAGTTTTGGGATTTCCGGGTCCCGATCAATCAATGAAAGAAAAAAGGGAATAGAGATGGAGTAAGCCGTAACCGGGCTAATGGCTTCAATGGTACACAGACAGTTTTGCTTTTTAATAGCTTCTATTTCTCCAACAATTTCACCTTTCCCAAGAAATTCAAAAAGGTATCTCTTGTCGTTTTTTTCTGTTAGATAGCACTTAACCAGTCCTTCCTGGATGATAAATACTTTTTCTGCTTTACAATCCTGCTCCAGTAACCGTTCTCCCGCAGAGAAAGTTCTCAGGATAATGTCTTCTTTTCTTGGTTGAGCCGCGTAGAGCTGTTCAATAGAGTTTAGTAAACGGATATTGGTTCTTAGCATAATTTCCAGTTGGGACAATTGTCCTTTTTAGCTACAAATTGTAAATTACTTTTGTGCATCTTAACACAAAAGTAATGATCAAAAATCAAATCAATGTGGTCGCCTTCGATGCAGACGACACTCTTTGGGTAAACGAACTCTATTTTCAGGAAGCAGAACATTATTTCTGCCAATTACTGGAAGATTACCTTCCCCAACATGCAGTCTCGCAGGAATTGTTTAAAACTGAAATGAAAAATTTGCCCTTGTATGGATATGGGGTCAAAGGATTTATGCTATGCATGGTAGAGACAATTAGCCGGATTTCAGAAGGGACAGCTAGCTTTTCTTTGGTAAACAGAGCCATAGAATTGGGACAGGAGCTTTTGCAGAAACCGGTAGAGCTTTTAGATGGCGTAACTGAAGTTTTGGAAAGCCTTAAAGGGAATTTTAGATTGGTTGTGGCCACTAAGGGCGATTTGCTGGACCAGGAGAGAAAACTAAAAAAATCTGGACTGCAGGATTATTTTCACCATATTGAAATTATGAGTGATAAACAACCACAGGACTATCAGAAGCTATTGAAACATCTGGACTGTAAGCCTGAAAACTTCCTGATGATTGGTAACTCTATAAAGTCGGATATTTTGCCTGTACTAGAGCTTAGGGGTTTCGCCGCTCATATACCCTATCACACTACCTGGGCTCATGAACAAGTAGAATCGAACCTGGACCATCCCAATTTTATCCAACTTGAGTATCTGAACCAATTATGCACCTTACTTCGGGAAGTGTAGTTTTTTTGCTAAATTCATCCTGGAGTAGCTATAATTTGCTTTTAATATGAAAAACCTATAATGCAAAACAAGAATATTGAATATAAGTCCTTTATCCCCAATCAGGGACTTGAGGATTTTGTAGAAAGCTTTTGGATGCTAACTAATCTCTCCGAAGAAAGGGAAGAAGTGGCTGTTCTGCCAGATGGTAGAGTAGATGTTCTCTTCTCTGTGTCTGAAACAGAACCTTATCATGTTATGCTGATGGGATTGGATACTGCAGCTAGCAAGGGTATCCTTTTACCCGGTGAAAAAATTTATGCACTAAGTTTTAGATTGCTGGCTGTTGAATATGTTCTGGATCTCCATCTTTCGGAACTTCTTGGTCATGTACTTGTCCTTCCTGAAAATTTTTTAGGTGTTTCGGCAAGTGATCTGAAGAGTTTTACGGGTTTCTACAGCAGGGTTTCTGAACAACTGTTACAAAGGCTTAAAAAGCCTGTAAAGGAGAAGAAACGAAAGCTGTTCGAGTTGATCTATGCCTCTAATGGCTCTATGACTGTAAAAGAACTTTCCGAAAAAGTGAACTGGAGCAGCCGGCAAATCAACAGATATTTTAACGACAGGTTTGGACTTTCTCTTAAAACCTATTGCAATATTTTGCGTTTCAGGGCTTCATTTCAGCAAATCAAAGATGGAATTTTTTATCCTCAGCAGGACTTTTCCGATCAGGCTCATTTTATACGGGAAGTAAAAAAATATTCGGGGGTAATACCCAAAGAACTCAATAAAAACAAAAACGACCGATTTATTCAATTTTCGACCTTGCCAAAGAAATAATTTTGTGGTGTAAACAAGATTTATTTTTATGAGCTTACTACAAGATAAACAAATCGCTATTGTGGGTGGAGGCCCGGGCGGGTTAACACTCGCGAGGTTGCTTCAGCTGAATGGTGCTGAGGTAAAAGTATATGAAAGGGATCTGGGGCCTGACGTACGTGTTCAGGGATCAACGCTTGACCTTCATGAGGATTCCGGTTTAAAAGCACTGGAAAGGGCTGGATTAATGGATGCATTTAAGAGAAATTATCGGCCCGGAGCGGATCTGTTGCGTATCGCAGATCAATATGCCAATGTCGTTTACGATCAGCATGAAGAAGTATATGAGGAAGCCTTTGGGAAGGCTCATTTTCGCCCTGAAATTGACCGTGGCCCACTAAGAGATATTTTACTCGGTTCGCTGGAAAATGATACCGTTGTTTGGAATAAATATTTGATCTCCTTGTCAGAGAAAGAAGGAGTTTGGTTGCTGCAATTCAAAGACGGGACAGTTGCCAGTGCAGATATAGTTATTGGTGCAGATGGCGCAAATTCAAAGGTTAGAAAGTTTGTTGCCAACAGCACACCCATTTATTCTGGTGTGACCATGATTGAAGGTACTGTCTATGAAGCGGCTAAAAATGCACCGCTGCTTTGGAAACTGACCAGGGGAGGTAAAGTTTTTGCTCTTGGTAATCACAGAACGTTAATCACCAGTGCCAAAGGAGAAGGTAGTTTGTCGTTCTATACGGGTTGTAAGAAAGAAGAATCCTGGGTTAAGGACAGTGGTATTGATTTTAATGATCATCATCAATTACTAAGTTGGTTTAGAGAGGAATATGCTGGCTGGGATATCATTTGGGAAGAACTTTTTAGCAATAGCCATACTAATTTTATACCACGGCCTCAATATTATATGCCGCTTGATCAAAATTGGATAACGTGTCCAAATATGACAATAATCGGGGATGCTGCCCATGTGATGCCTCCTTATGCCGGAGAAGGTGTTAACATGGCGATGAAGGATGCATTGGAACTCAGTGAATGTTTGACGAGCGAAATTTTTCCGGACCTGCAATCTGCTATAGCGCATTATGAACAGCAAATGCTTGCAAGAGCGTCAGTAGTGACGCAAATGACTTTAGCGTCGACGGCTATGCTGCATGCTGATGATTCAATAAATAATTTGTTGAAAATGTTTAGTGGCGAAGAAGCGGACAGAGAATAAGGAGTTCTGGTCTGTTAAAACAAAAAAAGGATGCTGTTCAGCATCCTTTTTTTGTTGTTTTGCGGAGGAAGAGGGATTCGAACCCTCGGTACCGTTGCCAGTACGACAGTTTAGCAAACTGTTCCTTTCGGCCACTCAGGCATCCCTCCGATTTACTCAGCGTATCCGTGCTGAGGGAGTGCAAATATAGCAATTCATTGATACTTGCAAAAGAAATTTACACATTTTGTAGATAATCTATTCGCACATGATAGATGCTCATTAGCATCGTCTTGAAAATCAACTTTATAGTTTCAAGGTCTTTTAAAGTTAAATCGCAATTATCTAATTGATTTTGTTCCAATTTGTAGTCAATGATACGTTCAACGAGGTCATTTATGCTTTGCGCATCCGGATTTTTCAGACTTCTTGAGGCTGCTTCGACAGAATCTGCGAGCATTAATACTCCTGTTTCTTTAGAAAAAGGAATAGGACCGGGGTATCTGAAAATGTTTTCATCCACAAATTTTTCAGGTGAATTCTTTAAAAAGGACTGATAAAAATAATCTACCCTGGTGTTTCCATGGTGAGTCCTGATAAAATCAATTACACTCTCTGGCAACTGGTGCTTACGCGTAATTTCTATTCCTTTATGAACGTGCTTAATAATGATCTGGGCACTTTGTTCATAAGGGAGTTTATCATGAGGGCTGATCCCGGTATTCTGGTTCTCTATAAAATATTGTGGGTTCTCTATTTTTCCAATGTCATGGTATAAAGCTCCAGCCCGGACCAGTAAAGAATTTCCTCCAATCTTAAAAATTGCCGCTTCGGCAAGATTGGCTACTTGAAGTGAATGTTGAAAAGTTCCAGGTGCTTTGAAAGCCAGTTCCCTCAGTAGTTTATTATTGGTGTTGGTTAGCTCAATCAGAGCCACATCAGAGGTAATTCCAAATACCCTTTCAAAAGCATAGATCAAAGGATAAGCAAGAAGAGATAGCAACACACTTACAATAAAGGGTACAAAATTCATCCATTCAATTTCCTGGAATGAACCCTCTCTTAATAGACCAATGCCTACAAAACAAATAAAATAAGCGGTTAAGATGAATAAAGCGGATAAAAGCAGCTGTTCTCTCTTAATCAGGTTTCTGATACTGTATATGGCTACCATTCCTGCAGTGGTTTGATAAAAAACAAATTCAAAGCTGTTGGGTACAAAGAAACCGGCTATTAAGATCACCAGCAGATGAAGATAAAGCGCCAGTCTGGTATCAAATAGGATCCGAATAATAATAGGAACAATACAGAATGGGATATAATAAAGGCTTGGCAGGTTCAGTTTAATTGCCCAGGTCAGCGCCAGGAGCATCGTGGTGATCACCAGTAGCAATAAAGACAATTGCCTGTTATCTGCAAAAATATCCTTCCTGAACATGAACAGAAATACCATTTGTAAAGTCAATGCGAAGCCTACCAATAGAATCTGCCCCAGGTAAACCAGCCTGCTGTCACCTATGGTTTTAGTTTGTGCCTCGTAAGTTGCTTTAAACGATTGTAGCTTTTGATAAGTATCTTCATCAATCACGTTGTTTCTGGCAATGATCAGTTCTCCTTTCTGTACCATTCCGTGAGTAGTAGACAGGCTGTTCACTGTGCTGTTTTGCACAATGGTCGTGAGTTTTTCGTCAAAGACTAAATTGGGTTGCAGGTGGTCTTCCACCAGGTTTTCTATTGCCTCCTTAATTTTTATATTGGGTGCTTTAAAATTGCTTTTAAAGTAGTCTAGTGCAGATTGTACTGTGAAAAGATCCTGAGTGCTTACTGGCCTGGTTACATTATTATTTAGAAGGGAGATGTCGTAATTTTTTCCATTGCCCTGATGTTTCGGGTTAAGGGAAATGATCCCCTTCGTATAAATAGCTTTTAGCAAGTTGTAGGAAGACGTTTTGTACGTTTGTTTTTCTTTTTCTGGAAAAGAATTGGCTTGCCATTTTACATCAAACTCGTTTAAATATGCTTCCTGTACACCGTTAAATAAATCATTATTATATCTGTAAATAGGCAAAACATTTTCCAATGCATCTTTTTTATCAATAATCACCTGGGGCAAGGTCTTCAGGATAGCAAAACTAAATGGAGAGACCAGGTCTTTGTTCAACCATACTTTACCTTTCTCAAATTCGTATCTGAACCGCGGCTGTTTGGGTAGAAAGTAGGTAATGATCAATACTGTCAGTACCATCATAATATATTTAATATTAGATGAATACTTCCTGTAAAGTACCTTATGGGAATTTTTTTTGATCTTGGCCAAAATTATGAAGATTGATTTATTTCAAAATTAACATAATTAAACCAATAAAATCAATTCTTGACCCTATTCTGTTCAGCCTCAGCGCCGGTAGTATTGTGTTTTCTTAAATTATTCATGGCTTTTCCGAAGCGATAGCTAAAACTCAATACCGCTGTTCTGGAATCGTTGCGGTTTCTCCAGCTGGCATCTGTAAGGTTTAGATGGTCAATTACACCAGTGAAGATTTTAGTGCGGAAAATATCATTTACTGCAAGTTTCAGCGTCGTGCTGGGAGATAATTTCTTTTGTACGGCGGCTCCGGTTGCCTGTAATTTCCCTATAATAAATTGTGCATCGGAGAATCTGTTATGGTACATATAATTTAATTCTGCATTCCAATCCTTGCCCAGTTTAAATTGAGCTGTAGCCTGTGTACCAAAATAATTTCCTGTTGTTTGCAGAAAGCCAGTATAAAAATTTGTGGCAAACTGCGTGTTTTGATAGTCAGCATGCAGATGAATGTTTAGCCATTTGGTTAGGTCACGTCCTCCATCAACAGAAATGCTTTTGGCTGTTTTTTTACCAAGATTTCCTGGTCTGCTGTAATAAATGCCATCTACAATCTCAATAGTCTCATTTACATCGTCTTTGGTTTTACTGTAACCTAGCGTTATCGTAAACATATTTTTAAAGGTATAAGAGAGTTCCAGACTTTGTGTAAAGGCAGGTTTCAAAAAAGGATTGCCCACATAATAGGTGAATTTATCCAAAGGGGAAAAGAAAGGGTTTAAGTCCTGATAATATGGTCGGTCAATGCGTCTGCCGTAGTTTAGATCGATAAGGTTTGTTCCTGCGGTATCTAGTTTGTAAGAGAGATACAGGGTTGGGAAAAGACTGGTGTAGCTACGTTTAAAACTGGAGTCGGGTTTGATGATATTCCCAAGTTGGTGTCCATTCGAAACCGTGTTTTCCAGCCTTAAACCTGCCTGTAAAGAAAGCCTTTTACCTTCCTTTGACAGATTGAGGTAGGCTGCATTGATATTCTCTTTGTAAATGAAATGATTACTTTTTTCGTAATCAGGGGTGGTAGTTTGGTTAATCGTATATAAGTAGTCAGCGGTATTGTCTGTTTTAATGTAACTGGTTTTTACGCCTGCATCAAGTTTCCAGTTTTTGTTTAGAGGGTGCGAATAGTCAGATTTTGCGGTATAAATATCAAGATGAGACGGTAGATTCCCATTCAGTCTGTCTTGGGCAGTAAGGCTTTGATCAGGCGCATAAGTATCGTTATAATAAACCTGATCAGTTTGGTTTCTGTAGATCAGGTAGTCTAGATCTACAGTCAGTTCTTTGCCTGTCTGATCAAACTTATGCCTGTAATTCAGGTTTACTGCTCCGTTTTTATAATGAATGTCGTCGAGATTTTTTGCCTTAATAATGGAATAAGGTTGCCTGTCTGGGTTCAGAAGGTTGCTGACATTGTCGTTTATGCTGCTGGATACCCTGTCCATTCCAGTCAATACGACACCCCAGGTGGTCTTTTCAGAAGCATAATAATCGAATCCGGTTTTGAGGTTAAAGGCATTTCCATGCCTTTTGAAATAGGAGTTCTGGTTAAAATAAGACTTGATGCTTTCATCTTCATTTTTATAAGTCCTGTTTAGGTCAAGGTCTGTAAAACTATTGTTCAGGTTATAGCTAAACGTGCTAAAAAAATTGATCTTGTTTTTAAAATAGTTAAAATTTGCACTATTGTTCGATCTGCTCATTTCACCCTGATTCAGGCTTAAGTTCACCCCGCCATTAAAGCCCGCTTGTTTGCTCTTTTTTGTTTTGATATTGATCACCCCTGAAGTGCCTGCAGCATCATATTTTGCGGGAGGGTTGGTCATGATCTCTATCTGGTTTAAGGTAGAGGAGGGAAGTGAACGCAGATAGCTTTCCAGGTCGGCCCCGGATAGATAGGTGGGTTTATCGTCAATAAATATAGCTACGCCCTGCTTTCCTTTAAGGCTGATCACTCCATTCTGATCGACGCTAATTCCTGGTGAATTGTTCAGTACATCCAGGGCCGTCGAGCCTGCATTAGAGATCAAAGCATCTACGTTAACCACAGTGCGGTCTATTTTACGTTCTACAAAAGCTTTTTGTGTCGTGATGCTGATCTCTTTCAGGTTTTTAGAGGCAGGAAGCAATAGAACTTCCTTTATTTGTAATGTTGGAGAACCTGAATTTAGGCTAAAGTTCTCGCTGCGGTAATTTACGCAACCCATAGCAGATACTCTAATCTGGTATTGCCCGGGTTTGAGGTGGTCAAAATTAAACTTCCCGTCCCGTTCGGTAAAGGTTGTTTTAACAAGTACAGAATCTGTTGAGGTAAATAAAGCCACTGTAGCCAAGTCATAAGCCTTCCCTTCCGCATCTTTAATCAGGCCAGAAACAGAGAGGTTGGTTTGTTGTGTGTATGCTGGAGTTTGGGCAATAATGAGCCATATGGCAAATAAAGCCATTAATTTTCTGATCATTTGAAGAGATTTAGCGTTGTTAATTTGATCCGGTCTGCCTAATTGCTACTGACCGTAGTTTCAATTTTTCTGTTAAGGTTATCTTTTAAAAACCTGCTTACATATTTTCTATGAACAGCTTCTGGTTGTGTTACACCATTAACTTCCAGCTCATCTTTACTGAGTTTATAGGAGAAATTTTTGGCTTGATTGATGAGGCCATCTTTCAATAGTGATTCCGTGATTTGCTGAGAGGTTGACGAGCTCTTGCTTCCATTGTCAGAAGATACACTTACTCCAACTGATGTATTGTCATGGACAGTTGTTCCATTAGGAACATATCTGGCAGGACTTGGTGGTGTTGGAGGAGTAGGCGGTGTTGCCGGTGTTGGTGGAGTAGGAGGAGTTGGGGGTACAGGTGGTGTAGGGGGAACTGAAATCTCACCTCTGCTGTATCTTGCCTGGTCATTAGCATATCTGGTCGCTGCTGCTGCATATTTTTTGGCTTCTGCAGCATATCTGGCAGAGTTTTTTGAAATCTGCTGGCTGTACCGCGCCATTTCTTTATTGTAACGTTCCATTTCCTTATTGAAACGGGAATTGTCTACAATGTTTTGAGATTGATCTTTAATGGCCCGGGCTCTATCCTGAACAGCTTTTAATTCATGCTCTGCACGTTTTGCTTCAGCAAGTCTGGCTTTTCGTTCGGCTTCAATATAATTCTTATCGTTTGCCGTTGTAGTTTGATGGTCTTGTGTATTGGTTGTTGTTTTTTTAACAACAATTCTTTTGGTGGTATCCTGAACAACAGCTTTTTGATGTTCCTTCACCACTGTTTTAGTGGCCGGTGCTAGGGGGAGTTTAGATTCTTCTTTTTTTCTGAAAGCTGCTGTTAAAATAAGTGAAGAGATCAAAACTAAAGTGAGTATGGCTTTTTCAATTTTATTGAGTGAGGTGGTCTTATTGAAAACCATGCGGCTTACCCTTTCCAGTAACTGGTTTTTACGTCCGGTAAAAGCCATGGCGTAGGCAGGAGCATTATTTTGAAATTCTTCACAAGAAATTAAAGCTTTAATATAATCATGTTTACTACTGGTGCAGGTCAATGCCAGATCATCGCAGCAATTTTCTCTTTCTTCACGGATCAATTTAGATACCCATAATACTGCAGGATTAAAGAAGAAAACAATTTCGATCAAGCTTTGCAGGAGGTTGATCAAATAATCCCGGCGCTTGATATGGGCAAGCTCGTGGCTCAGAATAGCTTCTACTTCAGCTGTAGACAAGCCGTTCAGCATGCCCAAAGGCAACAAGATAACAGGTTTTAAATGACCTGCAGCCATAGGTACCTTAGCCAGTCCGGACTGTAAGAGCTGTACATGTTTGCGAATACCAAGTGTTGCAGAAAGGCTGGCTACCTTGTTTTCCCAAACGGTACCAGCATTAAAAACATTCGTTCTTTTGAGGTAAAAAACTGTATGCAGGCCAATCATCATTTGGATGCTTTTTGCACAGATGATTAAAAACCATACCAGTACAATCTGCGAAGAATAAGAAGTCCATAGGTCTAAGAATGCATTAAACTGATATGAAATACCTGTTTGTGCGAAATTCTGGTAAGGAGATGGCCCTGTTATCTGGATTGCATGTTCAGCAGCAACAGCAGAAGGGCTGGATCCTGAACTGAATTCAAGTGACTGATAAAATACTACGATCATTCCTGCTACAAATAAACAAAGCGCTCCTGTTAGTAAGTTATAGCGCAGGGTAGCCGAACTCTTTTTAGTAGAAAGTATGATCAAGCTGGTTATAACAGCCAGAAAAACACCCATCCAGAGCGAGTGAAAAAGGGTAGCACATAAAGCGTGCATCCAGTTGGAGGGTAATAAGTTTGTGAGTTGAAATTCCATAATTGTGGTTCTTAATTATTTTGAATTCTCGTTATTTATCTAGTTTTTTTAGTAATTGTTTAATGGTATCCAAATCTTCCTTTGAAGTTTTTTTATTGCCCATTAATTGCATCATTAGTTTTGCTGCAGATCCATTATACATCGTGTCTATAAATTTTTCCAGAAGAAAATCTTTGGTTTTCTGTTCTTTTTCTGCGACGTGATAGATATGTTTCATTTGGCTTTCATCTCTTTTAAGAATGCCTTTATCAGCCATGATCTGCATGAGTTTCAGCGTAGAGGTATAATTTACTTCCCGGTTTTCATTCAGTTTATCATTAACAAACCTTACCGTTGAAGCGCCAAACGACCAAAGCACCTGGAGGATTTCCAGTTCTGCTTTGGTCGGCTCAATATTTCTGGTTTCTTCTGTTTTAAGATCTTTCATACGATAAAGGTAGGAAACTTTTCGTACGAAACAACATCTAAGTTGAGATATTTTTTTAGAATTGCTCCAATGCTTTTAAAATAGCCTTGTAGATGTCGTTAAGATCTTTGTCAGAGATGCAATAGGGAGGCAGAAGATAGATGATATTACCCAGTGGACGGAGTAAAATGCCTTCATCAAGGAAATAATGATAAAGTTTGTCCCGAAGATCACTGAAATAGGAACTGGTTGTTCCAGTTTGCCATTCAATGGCCAGAATAGTTCCCGTTTGTCGGATGGCTCTTATTTTAGGGTGGTGCTGGTAACGGAGCAGAAAATCCTGATGTCTTTTGCAAATACGTTCAATATCTTCCTGGGTCTGCTGTTGAAGTAAAAGTTCTATACTTGCCAGTGCGGCCGTACAAGCCAATGGGTTCGCAGTAAAGGAATGGCCATGAAACAATGCCCTGTGGCGGTCATCAGAAAGAAAGGCTTCATAGATGAGGTTGGTGCAAGTGGTTGCCCCTAATGGCATTGTTCCTCCGGTTAGTCCTTTGGAAAAACACATCACATCAGCAGCAATGGTCAAATGGTCGCAGGCAAAATTCTTACCCGTCCGGCCAAAGCCGGTGAATACTTCATCCTGAATCAGCAAAATTTTTTCTTCCCTGCAATAAGCCAGCAGCGAGTCCAGCGCTGCTGCACTATGCATCAGCATACCCGCGGAACCTTGAACCAGTGGTTCATAAATAAAGCAGGCAATCTCAGGTGCAACTGAAGAAATAAAAGTCTTTAGTTCCTGGAGATTGTCTTCAGAGGGCGGGTCTATTACAATTACATCAAAAAGAAAAGTATCAAATGGTTTAGTCCAGGGATTTCTTCCGCTTACAGACATTGCTCCAAAAGTGTCGCCATGGTAAGCATTGGTAAAAGCAAGTATCTTTTGCTTTTCCTGGCCTTTATTGCTCCAATATTGAAGGCACATTTTTAAAGCCACTTCAATAGCTGTAGAACCATTATCTGTATAGAATACCTTTTGTTGATTTTCAGGAAGTAAATCCAGCAGGGCTTCCGCCAGTTCAATGGCCGGCCGGTGGGTAAAACCGGCAAAGATGACCTGTTCAAGCTGGAGGAGCTGTGAGGCAACTTTCTCTGCAATATAGGGATGAGCATGCCCATGAAGGGTTACCCACCAGGAAGAGACCGCATCCAGATAACGTTTTCCCTGCTCATCGAACAAATAAGCACCTTTGCCCTTTACAATCGGGATAGCGGGAGATGCGGTTAACATCTGAGTATAGGGGTGCCATATGACCTGCTGGTCCCTTTCTGTAAGGTTTTTCATCTTATGCTTCTTGTTTTTTTCTAATCATGGGTTTTAATCCCAGTGCCTCAAACATTTTTTTATCTTGCTGTAATCCTGGATTTGGAGTAACCAACAGGGTTTCACTCTCGCTGGTAAAAATAGAATTTGCACCTGCCATAAAGCACCAGGCTTGTTCTTCTTCATTCATTTCTGCACGACCTGCACTGAGCCGTACTACGGATGCAGGCATTAATATCCTGGCTGTGGCAATCATTCTCACCATCTCCCAAGTATCGATTTTGGGTAAGTCGGCGAGAGGAGTCCCTTTTACTCTTGCCAGGGCGTTAACCGGTACCGACTCCGGATGTTTGGGCATAGTGGCCAGGGTCAGCAGCATACCAATGCGGTCTTTATGAGTTTCACCTAATCCAATAATCCCTCCGGAGCAAACTGTGATACCTGCCTTTCTTACATTACCAATCGTATTCAACCGGTCATTATAGGTCCTGGTCGTGATGATTTCTTCGTAATAATTTTCTGAAGAATCCAGGTTGTGGTTATAAGCATACAGACCTGCTTCCTGTAAGCGTCTGGCCTGATCTTCGGTTAGCATCCCCAGGGTGCAGCAAACCTCCAGTCCTAAATCATTAACCCCTTCTACCATTTCCAGAATACGGTCAAAGTCTCGGTTGTCCCTGACTTCTCTCCAGGCTGCTGCCATACAGAAACGGGATGAGCCGGCATCTTTTGCCCTTTGAGCAATAGAAACTACTTCTTCCTTTGTCATCAGGGCTTTTACTTTAATGTCGGTATGGTACCGTGCGGCTTGCCCGCAATAAGAGCAGTCTTCCGGGCATCCGCCTGTTTTGACCGACAGCAGGGTGCATACCTGAACTTCAGATGCCGGATGCCAGTTGCGGTGAACAGTAGCTGCCTGATAGACAAGATCTAAAAGGGGTTGATGGTATATTTTATTTACTTCTTCTAAAGTCCAGTCGTTCCGAACCGTTTTTTCAATTGTCATATATCTTGGTTTTGATTTAATTTTTATGTTAAAGAGCAGAGAATACTTTTGCTGTGTTTCGTATATTTTGCTGACTGAGCTCCCTGAACTGGGGAACTTTTACATAGGTGACATCTAAAGGGAAGTGCTTTAGCAGTACTTGTTCAGTAGCCAGATCCATTTCTCCATTGAAAACGATCTGCCGGATTGGAATGGTCCGGTATTTCAGTAGTTCCAGAGAAAGCAAGGTATGATTAATACAGCCCAGATAGTTACGAATAACCAGCACGACCTCTGCTTCCAGCTGTTGGATTAAATCAATCATCAGGAAAGTTTCCGAAAGTGGAACCATTAAACCGCCAGCACCTTCAATAACAAGTTGCTTGTTGATTTCAGGTAGCTTGAAATCCTCAGGTAAGATTTCCAGTTGTTCTGCTGCAGCTGCTTTATGAGGCGAAGCCGCCATTTTTAGACGAAAAGCTTCTGGATGGATGGTACTGTGTGCGTTAGAAATTAAACTGCCTACTTTCATGCTGTCACTTTGTTCCAGGTCGCCTGCCTGTACTGGTTTCCAGTAATCGGCTTGTAACTGTTCTGTAATTAATGCTGATACGATGGTTTTTCCTATACCGGTTCCAATACCGGTTACAAATAAAGGTGTATTCATATGTGTATTGTGTGTTGCAGAAAGTGGCAGAGTTGCTCAATTTCCTGATCTGTATTATAAGTATGAAGGCAGATTCTTAGTCTTTCTGTACCTGGAGCAACAGTAGGGCTCACAATTGGATAGACTTTTATATTCATGGCTTCAAGTTCCAGGCTGGCTTTGCGAACTGCTACCTGCCCTGGAATTAAAATGGATTGGATAGGACCCTCCATGGTTTGGATATGGGTTATTGGCAAAAGTTGCTTTTGAAACAGACGAATCTTCTTTTTTAGCAATAAAGGTAATTCTTCGTGGTCCTGTAGGTATTTATAGGCCAGCCGGATATGGAGCAATTGCGCAAAGGGCATAGCTGTACTGTATATAAAGGGACGGGCAAAATTGATCAGGTAATTACGGAGCAACTGACTGCCTGTTACTGCCGCGCCATGAGCACCAAGTGCCTTTCCAAAGGTAAAAAGTGTTGCAAAAATCTGATTGCTCAGCCCGTTTTGAGCAACAAGGCCTTTCTCAAAGACACCAAAAGCATGTGCTTCATCTACGATCAGCAGGGCATTATATGTTGAACAGAGATGCTGAATAGCCTTTAAAGGAGCCTGGTCTCCATCCATGGAATATAAACTTTCTACTGCTACGTAACAAATACCCGTAGCAACTTTTAACTTTTCTTCCAGGCTCTCCAGGTTATTGTGCTTAAATTTCAGCCGCTTACCTAAACCCATTCTGCTGCCATCAATAACAGAAGCATGGATCAGTTCGTCCATAATGATGGTATCGCCACGTTGTGCAAGACTGGAAAAAAGTGCCAGATTAGCGGTATAGCCTGAGTTGAACAACAGTGCGGCTTCCATACCATGGTATGCGGCAATATCTTGTTCCAGTTTTTCAGCGAATTCTGAATTTCCGGATAATAGCCTGGAGCCTGTTGAACCTAAAATTGCATCAGGGTATAAAAGCACTGCTTTTTGTAGCCCCTGACCTAATTCTTTGCTTCGTGCCAGGCCTAGATAATCATTGGAAGAAAAGTCAATCAGATCCTTTGTTTGGCTTAGTTTTCTCAATAAGCCATTTTGCTTGCGTTTTTCCAGGCGTTCATTTAGGAAAGCTTCTGCAAACAATTTCCTGCTCATGAATTTATTACCCTGGTCATGGAAGAGATCCACTTGATGAAAAGATCATTTTCTATGGCTACAATTTTGGCAGCATGTAGTTCCCATGCAGGAGAAAAATGTTCCAGCTGTGCTATCATTTCCTCCAGGTGCCCGGCTTCTTCCAGGATGATGGATTTTACTGTTACCTTATGTCCGGCCTGCGTCAGGGCATTCTGGTAGACCGGATACAATTCATCTGCCCGAAGCTCTATAGCATAGGTTACAAATAAATAGGCTGCATATTGAAGGGCAGTTCCGCTTAAATTCAGTGTTTGTTTTAAGTACCGACAGGTAAAAAGGTCCAGTTTGTTCAGGTAAAACCAACTTTCTGAAGGTGCAATAAGTTCACTTTGGGTATAAGTGGGACAAATTCCTGCGGTAATTTTGTCCAGCTGCTTCTTTAAATAATATGCATGCCGGTGCTCTTCTGCTGCATGTTTCAGGATCATGGTGGTTACCGTCTGAGGATGTTCACTGGCCGAGATCTTACGTGCACCCGCGTTCTCCATAAAGGAAAGTGTATTCAAAAACCGGGCATGCTGTTGGTCATTATTAATAATCCGGGAAAGTAGCTGTTGAAGGGGCATATTTCTTTTTTTGTTCAAAATTACTACCTTGCCGGGTAGTCAAAATGATCCAGTTTTTAGTTTATGAGTAGTCCGGTTAAAATACCTTTTAAGAGTTTGATCCATATCGACCGAAAATCTGATACTGCAGTGTATCTGCAAATTGCTTACCAGCTGATCAATGCGATGCAAAGGGGGGTCATTGTTCCGGGGATCCAGTTACCTGGTTCCAGGCAGCTGGCTGAGTTGTTAGAGGTACACCGAAAAACGGTAATTGCTGCTTATGATGAGCTGGATGCGCAGGGTTGGACAGAGATCAGACCCAATAAAGGGACTTTTATGGGTTCCATAGCGGCGGCAAAGGAAACTGATCCATTGAAGTACAATAAGGAGTTTTTGGCCAGTTATCCTGTCAGTACTGGTTATACTTTTAAAAAGAGCATGTTGCTGGACCTTCCTGCTATGGGTAGTGAGAATGAACTGGAATTTACAGATGGACTGCCTGATGTAAGATTAGCCCCTCTGGATCAGTTGTCGCGTGTCTACAGTACAAATCTTAAACGCAAGAGCAACCGTCGTTATTTGGGCTTTGCCCACAACGAGGGTAGTGAATATTTTAAGGAAATGCTGGTGAATTATCTGAACAATACCAGGGGATTACATATTTCTAAACAGAATGTGATGATCACCAGAGGAGTTGATATGGGGATTTATCTTGCTGCGGATTTATTGCTGGAAGCAGATGACCTGGTGCTGGTTGGCGACTTGAGTTATTATGTCGCCAATATGATTTTTCAAAAAGCTGGAGCAAGAATCATTTCTGTTCCTGTAGATGAGGAGGGGATCAGCGCAGATGCTGTTAAGTCCTTATGTGAAAAACATCGGATCCGGATGTTGTATTTAACGCCACACCATCATTATCCCACTACGGTTACTTTAAGTGCACAACGCAGGATCGAATTGCTTGGTCTTTCGGTGAAATATGGTTTTGTTATCCTGGAAGACGATTATGACTATGATTTTCATTACAACAGTAGCCCTGTACTGCCGCTGGCCAGCGCAGATGGGCACGGCATGGTGGTTTATATTGGCTCTTTTTGCAAGTCTCTTGCGCCTGGTTTTCGTTCGGGTTACCTGGTAGCACCGGAGAACTTAATTGCAGAGCTTGGAAAGTTGAGAGGGATTGTTGACCGGCAGGGTGATATTTTAATGGAACAGGCCCTGGCTGAACTGTTGGAGGAAGGGGAGATTCAACGACATTTGAAGAAGGCGTTGAAAGTGTATCACGAAAGGAGGGATGTGTTTTGTGAATTGCTGAAATCGAATTTGGGTGAATTTGTTACTTTTTCCGCTCCTCCTGGAGGATTGGCCATATGGACTAAATGGCATGCATCTTTGAATTTAATGCGGATCAGTAAACAATGTGGGTTAAAAGGATTGTATTTGCCGCAGACGCTGTTGTATCAGACGGAAAGTTTAACGGCCATGAGGTTAGGATTTGGGAATCAGACAGTGGAAGAGCTTTCCAGATCTGTTGAGATATTGGAGACTGTGGTTAAAGGTTTTTAGGGAGGTGAATTTTTGGAAAATTCTGTACAGCTGCTTCAAGACTAACGATATCAGGCGGCTGAAGAAGCCGCAGATCTCTGAGGTCTTTCCGCAGCGTACGAGAATTTTCCGTAGCAAATTGCAGAGGAGGGGGGTGATTTGTGGATGGTTAAAAAAAGAGGGTACTAAAATTTTTTTAGTACCCTCTTTTTAAAGTTAAGTGAGATGCTGGGTTGGAAAGCTATTTGGCTTCTTTTAGCATTTCCTTTACTGCAGTTTCTATTTGTGTATCTGTACCGTTTAAGAAAGCTTCATAAGGAACGTTCACTTTGATGTCTGGTTCTACTTGCAAATTCTCTGTAGGTCGGTTTTCTTTGCCAATGGTGGCAACCATCGGAATTCCGAATACCAGGGTTGGGTCAATTTGTCGTTCCCACCAAACTGCGGTACCGGTACCTGCAACAGGCATACCAATCAGTTTACCTACACGGTTTTGCTTATAGATGTATGGGAAGATAAAAGCATCACTGTAATTGCCTTCACTCATCACTACGCAGCTTGGTTTTTGCCAGCGATTGGAAGGTTCAGCATCTACTGTGCGGTTACCTTGAGGGGCAAATTCCAGGTACTTGCTGCCGGTTAAAAATGTATTCAGATCATCGTGTAACCAACCACCTCCATTAAAACGGGTATCTACAATTAAAGCTTTTTTATCTGCATTTTTACCCATAACCACATCGTATACTTCACGGAAACTATCGTCGTTCATGCCTTGAACGTGCACATAGCCCACTTTTCCATTACTTAAACGATCTACCATTTGGGCCATTTGTTTCGTCCATCTTTTGTACATCAATCCACTTTCTTCGCCAACACTAATCGGTTTTACTCTTTCTGACCAACGCGTTTTTGTGTTTTCGTTGTAAAAGCTAAGAAGGATGTTTTTACCAGTTTTATTGTTTAGGTACTTAGCCCAATCGATGTCAGCAGTAAGCGTTTCATTGTCTATTTTCTCCAGAATGTCTCCTGCTTTTACTTTGCTGGTTTTAATATCAAGTGGGCCACCCGCGATTACTTCGGTAATTTTCAGTCCGTCAGAAGGAGAACTTTCATCGTATAATAAACCAAGAGCAGCGGTATTGTCTGCATTAGCTATATAAGGTGAATACCTTCCTCCGGTATGAGAGGCGTTCAGTTCACCTAACATTTCGCTTAGAAGTTCCTGGAAATCAAAATTATTATTGATGTAAGGCAGGAATTTAGCATACACTTCTTTATAGCGTTTCCAGTCTACACCTTCCATTTTTGGATCATAGAATTTCTCTTTTACCTGTCTCCATGCATGTTCAAAAACATAAGCTCTTTCTGCAGCAGCATCAATAGTAATGTCCCCACTGATAGAAACCGGCGTTACTTTTCCACTTTCTGCATCTACTTTCACCAAACGGCCACGGTTGCTCACGAAGAGGTTTTTGCCGTCCTTGCTCATTTCAATGCCACTTGGACTGCCGCCCATTTTTGCCAGTATTTTAGTTTCGTGGGTACGGGTATCCGTTACCCAAAGATCATAACCACTTTCAAATGAAGCCAGATAATACAGTTTGCTGGCGTCCTCGTTCAAAGCATAATCGCTGATGGAGCTACTGTTGATGGTCAGTTTTACTCTGCGGTTATCCAGATTGTTGAAGTCTGGCTCAAATTTTACTTTAGCAGAATCTGCTTTAGCTATCTTTTTATCTTTTGCCTTATCCTTTTTAGTAGATACAGTGTCTTTAGGTGTTAGTTTTTCTTTATCCTCACGTTCTTTAAGCAAAGCAAAATCATCCTTGCTCATATTGGCCCGGTCATAAGCATCCTGGTCAAAGAAAACTCCGTAAACATCCACTTCAGCATTTCCTGAAATAGCCAGTGATTTAAGTCCATTCCTGCTGCTCAGCCAGGTCATCATTTTGCCTTTCAGCGCCCATTTGTTGTTGCCTTCACCAAAGCCACTGTTAACCGGGTGGATGATTTCGCCAGTACCGTCTGCCTTGATTAGTGCGGCGTGGCTCATAAACATACGTCCGTTCTGATCGTCAGCCAAAATCCATTTTCCATCAGGGCTCCATTCAAAACTCCAATCGCCATCACTGTAAGAATGGTTTCGCCCTTCTGGAAGGAGGGTTCTGGTTTTCTTTGAAGCGATATTGTATACCTTCAGTAGGTTTCTGTTTTCAATATAAGCGATCTCTTTTCCATCAGGAGAATAAAGAGGCTGAAATTCTTCTGCTGCAGTATTGATTAAAGGTTCGTCTTTGATCACCGTTGCGGCATAGAAATAAGGTTCATCTTTTTGCTGTATAGTGCTTCTGTAGATGTCCCAGCTGTTGTTGCGTTCTGTAGCATAGATTAAACTTTTTCCATCAGGTGACCATTGTACAGATCTTTCCTGAGCAGGTGTTTTGGTAATTTGTTTGGTCTGTCCACTTTCTACTGCAGTAACGAAAATCTCGCCGCGGTTTACAAAGGCGATTTCTTTGCCGTTTGGACTTAAGCTAAACTCAGAAACATTTCCGCTTACAGGTTCTGTTTTAGCAATGTTGTCGCGACCGTCATTTAATATACTCACCTTTAATTTCTGGGGCGTTCCGTTTTCTTTTAGCGTATAAATTTCACCATCCTGGGTAAAGCAAAGTGTGTTGTCGACAGAACGGCTTAAATGACGTACTGGATTTTCTTTGAATGTAGTCAATTGTTTAGATTCACCCGGAGCATTGGAAGGCATTCTAAAAAGATTTTGATTTCCCGCTTTTTCACTTAAGTAATAAACCCATTTGTTGTCGTTGCTATAAACCGGCTCCCGATCTTCTCCTTCAAAAGAGGTCAGTTTAGTATAGGTGTTCTTTTTAAGGTCCATTGTCCAGATGTCTCTGGTTACAGAAGAAGTATGGTGTTTACGCCAGGCGTCTTCATAACCCTTGCGGTCTTCAAATACAATTGAGCCTCCATCACTATTGTAATGTGCTCTTTCCATTCCGGCCGCACTCACTAAAATGGGTTTTCCACCTGTTGTTTTTACACTGTATACATTCTGGAAAATTCGTGTGGCAAAACGTACATTCTTAGCAGGTGCATTTCGCGCACTTCCAAAAATTACAGATTTTCCATCTGGAGAGAAATCATAAGGATAATCATTTGCACTGTTATAAGTGAGCCGGGTAGGGGTTCCGCCACTTACCGGAATGGTAAATACATCGAAATTTCCATAACGGTTACTGGCAAAAGCAATGGTTTTACTGTCCCTGCTCCATATAGGCATCATATCTTGTGCTTCATTCAAGGTTAGTGGAACGGCCTGCCCACCTGAGCTGCTCACCAGGTAAATATCACCTTTATACCCAAAAGCAATGTTTTTCCCATCCGGGGAAATGGCTGGGTATCGGAGCCAAAGCGGATTGGTTTGCGCCTTCCCGACCCATGCTGAAAGGCAGAAAATAGCAGATACGAAGAGTTTTTTCATAATGAAATATAAGTTAAGCTGTGTTAAATTTAGGTATTGTTATATAGGATATAGGTTTTATCTGAATACAGGTCTACTACTAGTAGACAGATAAATGTCGTAAATTGTTACTAGCTTTTGTATAAAAACCAATATTTGTTGCAATATTGTTGCAAACAAAAGCTTCCGGTGCCAATTTCTTAGGTAAAACAAACTTCTCACCACCCCTGCCTCTGCACTATGCTAAGGAAAAAGAGGTGCTTTTCTGGGAGGCCTCAGAAATCTGCGAGCTTTTTCAGCTCGCCTGATATCGCTAGCCTTGAAGGAAAGTACCTCTTTTTCCAAACCTATGCTTCCAACCATCAATTTTTATGAAAATCACTGTAACAAAAGCGTCGACATTCAAATTAAATACTACTAAATTAGTAGTATTTACTTATTGTTCTTATATTTGACCCGTAGCCCATAAAAAGGCATATTTTATACAGTCATGTGGCCGAGAGGATAGGTAGGGGTCTGCAAAACCTTCCACGGTGGTTCGAATCCACCCATGACGTCTTTTTCTCTCCGAAGCCAGAAAATGATTTATCACTTCAGCAACAGAATTATCAGATTTATAGATATTTATGCTTGCAGGTTTATAGAAATAACGGCATTATTTCTATTTAAAATATTATGAAATTATTCAAAAAAAAAGTCCTAGGAATAACTTTTCTATTTTATACCTTTGGCCACTTTAAAAAAAAGACTCATGTCAAATCATAAAGATGTCAATAAACTATCGGCTGCTGGTTTATTAATTAGCCTGGGTATCATCTACGGCGATATTGGAACTTCTCCCTTATACGTATTTAAAGCAATTATCGGAGAGCGACTCATCACAGCAGACCTTATTCTTGGGGGCCTATCGTGCATATTCTGGACTTTAACCCTGCAAACCACCATTAAATATGTAGTGATTACGCTGCAAGCGGACAACAAAGGAGAGGGAGGGATCTTTTCACTTTATTCACTGGTAAAGCGAAAAGCCAAATGGCTGATCATTCCGGCAATGATTGGCGGGGCTGCATTACTGGCCGACGGGATTATGACTCCGGCTGTAACCGTTTCTTCAGCCATCGAGGGCCTTGGGATTATCTACCATGACCTGCCAACCGTGCCCATCGTATTAGCGATCATTCTCTTACTTTTTATTCTACAGCAATTTGGAACTTCCCTGGTAGGGAAAGCCTTTGGCCCGGTAATGTGGCTTTGGTTTACTATGATTGCTGTATTGGGCATTGTATGGGTAGGCCATTTTCCGCAGATACTCAAAGCAGTTAACCCTTATTATGCGTATCATATTTTAACCACCAATCCGGAAGCCTTCCTGATCATTGGTGCTGTTTTCTTATGTACCACAGGAGCGGAAGCTCTGTATTCCGATCTTGGACATTGCGGGCGTTCCAATATTCGGATCAGCTGGATCTATGTGAAGATCTGTCTGGTATTGAATTATATGGGGCAGGGCGTATGGTTGTGGAAATTACAAGGCACACACCTTGGTGATGTTAATCCATTCTATCACCTGATGCCAGACTGGTTCCTGATTTACGGTATTTCTATTGCCACAGTAGCTGCAGCAATTGCCAGTCAGGCATTGATCTCCGGCTCATTTACCCTGATCTCCGAGGCCGTTCGTTTAAACTTATGGCCAAAAGTAAAGATCAATTATCCAAGTAACCAGAAAGGACAATTATATGTACCTTCAATGAACTGGGTGCTTTGCGTAGGCTGTATCATCGTAGTACTGATCTTCCAGAAATCAACCAACATGGAGGCGGCCTATGGTCTTTCTATTACGGTAGCTATGTTGATGACAACAATATTGGTCTCCATCTTCCTGATGCGCAAACGAGTGCCTAAATATTTGATCTTCATTTTTTTAACTATATATGGTATTATCGAGTTAACTTTCCTTGTCGGTAACGCTGCTAAAATCCTTCATGGAGGTTGGTTTACGGTGCTACTGGGAATGTCCTTATTCTCCATTATGTACGCCTGGGCAAATGGCCGAAGGATACGTAACCGTTACATGAAATTTGTGGATATTGAAAAGTATTATCCAATCATCGAGAAGATTAGTGAAGACACTTCAATTCCAAAATATGCATCACAACTGGTGTATTTGACCAGCGCGAATTTCAATTCTGAGATTGAGTCTTCTATTATGTACTCCATTATTCAGAAGCTGCCTAAACGTGCAGATGTATATTGGTTGCTGCACGTGGATGTAACTGATGAGCCTTATACCATGGAATATAAAGTAGATCCATTGATTGATAAAAAATTAATCCGCGTGGATTTTAAACTTGGATTCAGGGTAGAACAGCGCATTAACGTATTGTTCAGGAAAGTGGTAGAAGATATGGTGAAGAATTCTGAAATTGATATTACCAGTAAGTACGAGTCTTTAAGGGAACATAAAATTGCCGGAGATTTCAGGTTTGTGGTCGTGGAGAAAGTGATGTCTACTTCTTACAGTCTGAAATTTATAGAAAGATGTACTATGGTATATTATCAGATCCTTAAAAATTTCAGTGTACCTGAGGAAAAAGGCTTTGGTTTGGACCTGAGCTTTGTAACCGTTGAAAAGGTACCTCTTGTAGTGGATATTCCTACAGATTTTGAGCTGAAAAGAATACAATAGGTTTATTTTTTAAAAGGATACATTCTGTCGAAGACTGCATGATTTGCCCTGAAGAAGGGCAAAAAACGCTGAGGTCTTCTCTCAGAATGTATTCTTTTTTTGGGTGCATAGCCCTTTCCGGTCTAACCCTTTCCGAAGTCAGAGGGTCGGATATTGGTGAGCTGGTAAAAAGCTTTACTGAAAGCGGCCAGACTGTTATATCCCGTAGCATAGGCAATCTCACTGGTCGATTTATTGGTTTGAAGCATCATTTCAATGGCCCTCACCATCCGGAGCAGTTTGAGGTATTGCAAAAACGAAATGCTCATGGCAGATTGAAAAAGGCGGGATATACTCCGCTCAGCCATACCAAATCTCTTGCTGATTTCTTCCAAGGTCTGCTGTTTGTGAAAGTTTTGTGAAAGATATAATAGAATGGGTTTCAGGCGCTCATTAGAGGTGGTTGGTAAAGCGATTGGAAACACCTTATGACTAAGTTGTGGAAGAAGGTTCTTAATGGAAGACAGAAATTGAAAAGGGACTTTGTTTTCGGGCTGGATGTCTCCAATCCACCTTTCCGTATAAACAATCATTTCCAATAAGAGGTTATTGACAGGATAAATACCCATTTTGGTATAAAATGGATCTTTGTGGTCCTCTTTGCTATAGTAATAGATATTCCTGGTTACGGTAGCCAGGTGCCTCACTTCAAGAAAATGTTCCAGTCCTGCTGGTACCCATACATAATGCCTGGCGGGAATAATATAACTTACATTTTTGATATGAATATATGCAATACCTCCCTGTACATAGGTGAGCTGTCCTTTGGTATGGGAATGGGTCGGGAGTTTTCGTTCTACCTTTTCATGTAGAACAAATACCCCATCGGGGCTTTTTTCAATGGCAGAAAGATATTCTGCAGTCTGTGAAATGTTCATTGGCTGGAATGGACAAATAATTGGCAATATAGATAAAATAACAGAAATGTTGCATAGGTACCTTTGCATATTCTAATAATAATATGTACCCCTATAAAAAACAAAATGCTCTTATCTGGCTTTTTATTTTTGCAAGCAACATTGCATTTGCACAGCAAAAAACAGCAGCAGTCCATCTTTCTTTAAGTGAAGTTTGGAGCAGAGCAGAAATCAACAACAAAACCATAAAAATGCAGGACCTAAAGGTGGCTGGGTCAGAAGAAGCCATCAAAGATGCTAAGGCAGAACGTTTGCCAGACATTGAAGCTGAGGGAGAATATGCCCGGGTGAGCAATATGCCGGTATATGATAACGGCTTGTTTCATGCGCACTCTCAGTTTGAAGTGGTTCATACTTCTTATAGTTTTGGAGGAAATGCCTATCTAAATCTCTATAACGGCAACAAGACCAATCTCAAGATTGCCGAAGAGAAAGAGAAAAAGGGACTTGCTATAGAACAACTCAATCTGACAACCTCTGAAGTCAGATTGCGTACCGCTGCTTATTACCTGGATTTACAGAGAAGCCAGATTTTCAAGGCGCTGATGTTGAAAGATATCAGTGATCAGGAAAAACAACTGGAAGAGATTCGCCAGCTGATGAAAAACGGGGTGGTACTGAAGAGTGATGTTTTAAGGGCTGAATTGAAATTGTCGCGCCAAAAAATGTCCCTTATCCAGATTGACAATGACATTGCGATTGCTAATCAAAAGCTGGCTATTCTTATTGGCGAAACAGATAATTTTACGATTGTACCAGATTCAACTGCCACGGTAGACCTCAAAGTCAAAACGTATCCGGAATACCTGGAAGATGCGATTGATCATTCTTATGAATTTAAGATCTCTGAAAAAGAAACTGAATTGAGCAAGCTGGAGTTGAAAAGTGTAAAAGCAAATGTTTCATTTAAATTGGGCCTGTTTGCAAATTACGCCTATTCCTATCCCCAAATCCAGTTTTATCCTTATTCTATTGCCATGTACGGTTTGGGCTTGAGTGGTATTAAAGCCAGCTTCCCTATTTCAGCTTTTTACCACAATAAACATAAGACCAAAGCTGCGGAAATTGCGCTGCAAAGGCAGGAAGTGGAGCATGAAGCGACTTCTGACAAAGTAAGACAAGAGGTTAATGAAGCTTATCTGAGATACAAAGAAGCACTGACCAGGATTAATGTTGCCAAACAAAACATTAAACAGGCCACGGAAAACTTAAGGATTGTAAATAATACTTATTTCAATCAGCTTTCGTTGCTTACGGACCTTTTAGATGCAGATACCCAATTGCTGCAAACCCGTTTCGACCTTGCTGCGGCACAAATTGCAGCCCAGTTACAAT